>CAXUES010000280.1:0-1265 GCA_964250185.1 uncultured Solirubrobacteraceae bacterium
TCTTCGGCGAGACCTTCGGGAAGACGTGCGTGATCGTCCCGCCGGCGTCGATGAGGAACGTCGCGCGGGCGTTGCCGAGGTAGGTCTTGCCGTACATCGACTTCTCCACCCACGTGCCGTACAGCTCGGCCACGGCGTGGTCGGCGTCGGCCAGCAGCGTGAAGTCCAGGACCTGCTTGTCGTGGAACTTCTTGACGTCCTTGACCTCGTCCGGCGAGACCCCAAGGACGGTCACCCCGCGCTCGGCGTAGTTGTCGTGGTGGTCGCGGATCCCGCAGGCCTGCGTCGTGCAGCCGGGCGTGTCCGCGCGCGGGTAGAAGTAGAGGAGCACCCGCTGCCCGCGCAGCGAGGAGAGCGTCACGTCCTCCCCGTCCTGGTTCGGGAGCGTGAAGTCGGGAGCGGCGGTGCCGGGTTCGAGCATGGGCGCCAGGCTAGGCGACCCGCTCCCCGTCGGCCGCCCGCCGCAGCGCGTCGATGTCGAGCTTGACCATGCCGAGCATCGCCTGCATCGCGCGGGCGGCGCGCTCGGGGTCGTCGCCGCCCAGGACCTCCCCCATGCCCCGTGGCACGACCTGCCAGGAGACGCCGAAGCGGTCGCGCAGCCAGCCGCACTGGCTCTCTTGGCCGCCGTCGGCCAGGAGGGCGTCCCAGTAGTGGTCGACCTCGGCCTGGTCGGCGCAGGGCACCTCGAAGGAGACCGCCTCGGAGTGCGGGAACTGCGGGCCGCCGTTGATGGCGACGAAGCGCATGCCGCCCAGCGAGAACAGCACCTGCATCACCGTGCCGGGCTCGCCGGGGGAGCCCTCGGGGTAGCGATGGGTCTCCAGCACCTCGGAGTCGGGGAACGTGGCGACGTAGAAGGCGGCCGCCTCCTCGGCCTGGGTGTCGAACCAGAGGTTCGGGATGATCTGCAGCGCCGGGGAGCTCATGGAGGCGCAGACGACGCCGACGCCCCGGGCTCATCGCTGCCCGCCGGGTAGCGTTCGCGCGATGCCCGCCCCCACGGACCGCACCTACGACGTCGTCCTCTTCGGCGCGACCGGCTTCACGGGGGCGCTGACCGCCGAGCAGCTCGTCGCGCGCGCGCCCGACCTGTCGCGGATCGCGCTCGCCGGCCGCAACCGCGGCAAGCTCGAGGGCGTCCGCGACCGCCTCGCGGGATTCCTCCAGATGCGCCCGCGACCATCCGGGCGTCGCGTGCACCACGAGCCCGCCGCCGCCCGGGCGGCCGGGCTTCGTGGCGGTCCTGGCGATCAGGCGGATCG
>CAXUES010000280.1:1275-2252 GCA_964250185.1 uncultured Solirubrobacteraceae bacterium
CAAGCTCGAGGGCGTCCGCGACCGCCTCGCCGCGATCGACCCGCGCGCCGCCGATCTCGAGCTCCTGCAGGCCGACGTCACCGACGCCACCTCCCTGCGCGCGCTGGCGGAGGCCACGCGGGTCGTGGCCACGTCGGTCGGCCCCTACAACCACCACGGCGAGCCGCTCGTCGCCGCCTGCGCCGCCGCGGGCACGGGCTACGTCGACCTGACCGGCGAGCCCGAGTTCGTCGACCGCATGTACCTCCAGCACCACGCCGAGGCCGTCCGGACGGGCGCGCGGATCGTCCACGCCTGCGGCTTCGACTCGATCCCCTACGACCTCGGCGCGCTCGTCTGCGTCGACGCGCTGCCCGACGGCGTGCCGCTCACGCTGAAGGGCTACGTCCGGGCGGGCGGCACCGCCTCGGCGGGCACGTTCCACTCCGCCGTCACCCAGTTCGGCCGCCTGCGCGACGCGGGGCAGGTCCACAAGGAGCGCCGCCGCGCGGAGCCGCGCCCCGAGGGCCGTCGCGTGCGCACGGAGGGCAAGCCCCACCGCCACGCCGGCCGCTTCGCGCTGCCGATGCCGACCGTCGACCCGCAGGTCGTCCGCCACTCCGCCGAGGTGCTGGAGCGCTACGGCCCCGCCTTCACCTACGGCCACTACGCGCTGGTCAAGAGCCCGCTCGTCGCGGGCGTCGCCCCGGTCGCGCTGGGCGGCCTCGTGGCCGCCGCGCAGGTCAAGCCCGTGCGCGAGCTCATCCTCGGGCGCATGTCCAGCGGCGACGGCCCGAGCGACGCCCAGCGCGCCAAGGGCTGGTTCGACGTGCGGATCGTCGGCGAGGGCGGCGGGACAACCGTGGAGGTCAAGGTCGCCGGCGGCGATCCGGGCTACACCGAGACCGCCCGCATGTTCTCCGAGGCGGCCCTCTGCCTCGCGCTGGACGACAACCCGCGCACCTCGGGGTCGGTCACCACCGCGATCGCGATGGGCG
>CAXUES010000280.1:2262-4570 GCA_964250185.1 uncultured Solirubrobacteraceae bacterium
CGCGAAAAAACCCAGATGCGGCCCGCCTGCGCGAGATCGGGATGACGCTCGAGGTCAGCTGACCGCGGGCGGCCGTGCGGCCGCCAGCGCGCATGTCGCTACGAGCACGGCCGCGACCGCCACGGGCGGCCAGTCGGCGTCGAGCGGGGCGGCGGCGTGCGCGAGGGCCGACGCCGCGACCACCACGGCGAGGCTCGCGAGCACCAGCCGGACCCACCGCGCGGGCCGTGCGGCGACGCTCGCGCCGAGCGCTGCGACGAGCACGCCGAACACCGCGATCGCGATGAGGATGAGCAGCGAGGTCGTCTCGATGAAGGCCCCGCCGCCACCCACGTGGAGGCCATCGACGACCCTGACGGGCGCCTCCTCGCCACCACGGCCGAAGGCCGCGCCCGCGATGCCCGTCGACCACCACCACGCGCCGGCGCCCCACAGCACCGCCGCGCCCGGCACCGCCCCGAGCGCGGCCCGCGCCGCGCGCCTCACTTCAAGAGCCGCGACAGCCGCCGGTCCTTGAGCACCCGGCCGCCCGTCTGGTCGGTCGGGCAGTAGGCCAGCACGTAGCTCTCGTAGTGGATCGCCTCGAGCGTCGTGCCGCACCGCGGGCACGGCTTGCCCTCGTGGCGGTGGACCTCCAGCGGCAGCGGGAGCTTGTCCTTGATCGGGAGGTGGACGACCTCCTCGTAGTGGGCGATCGCGTCGCCCAGGCGCCGCAGGATCGCCTCGCGCAGCGCGGCCGCCTCCGCGTCGTCGAGGTCGTCGCCGCGCTTGAAGGGCGACAGGCGCGCGTCCCACAGGACCTCGTCGACCCAGGAGCGCCCGATCCCCGCGATCACCCGCTGGTCGCGCAGCACGCCGTGCAGCGGCCGCGCACCCTGCGGCTTCAGCACGGTCCGCAGGTCGGCCGGCGGGTCGGGCCACGCCTCGGGGCCGAGCGTCGCGATCGACGGGTCGGCCATGAGGTCGTCGCCGCGCAGGACCTTCACCCACGCGGCCTGGCGCGTGCCGAACTCGCGCAGGCGCAGCTCGCGCTCCGGCGCCTCCTCGGTCGGGACGCGCAGCAGCAGCCGGGAGCTGCGGTCGCGCAGCGCGGCGTGCTTGTCGAAGAGCTGCAAGCGGCCGGCGCTCATGAGGTGGATGAGCACGTGGAGGTCGTCGCCCACGTCGACGACGAGGTGCTTGCCGATCCGCCGGACGCGCTGGATCGCCTCGCCGGCCAGCGCCTCCAGCGGCGGGTCGAAGGTCTTCAGCGCGTTGATCCCGGGCGCCGACGCGCGCTCGATCGTCGCGCCCTCCAGCGCCTCGCTCAGCCGGCGCGCCGTGATCTCGACCTCGGGCAGCTCAGGCACGGTCGGGCTCCTCCGCGATGACGTCGAAGTGGCGGGCGGCCACGCGCACGCGGCAGGCGTCGGGGCCGCACGTCGCCGCGCGCAGCTGGACGCCGATGCGCCCCGCGCCCGCCCCGAGCTCGATCGCCACGCGCGCGGGGAGCTCCCGGAACGTCCAGGCCACGTCGCCCGCGATGAGGCCGGGCGCCGTCGCGACGGCGTGGACCTGGATCGCCGGTCCGCCGGCGCCGTCGAGGTCGTCGCCCCCCAGGGGGACGTCGAGGACGACCTCCAGGACGTCGCCCGGCGCGGCCACCACCGCCTCGGCGAGATCGAGCACCTCGGCCGCGGCGCCCGCCTCGAGGTCGATGCGCACGAGCCGGTGGCCCGCCGTGTCCGCCACGACGACGGTCCCACCTGGCTCCACGCAGATGCCGCCGGGCTCGCGCAGGCCCTCGATCGGCACCGTCCACAGGTGCGCGCCGCGCCACACGCGCAGCGCGCTGTTGTACGTGTCGGCGACCAGCAGCTCGTCGGCGGCGCCCGCGGCGACGGCGAGCGGGTGCTGCAGGCGGGCGCGGTCCGCCGCGCCGTCCGCGTCGCCCCAGTCGAAGAGGTCGTAGCCGACGAGCGTGCGCACCGTCCCGCCCGGACGGTCCAGGACGCGCAGCGCGCTGGACTCCGCATCGACCCACGCAAGCTCGTCGGCCGCGGTGACGCACACGCCGGACGGCTGGGCCAGGAGCGCCTCGAGCGCGGGGCCATCGCGCAGCTCCTCGGGCCCCAGGCCCGCGAGCACCTGCCACTCGCCGTCGCTGTCCTCGATCCACAGGCGGTGCCGGCCGGCCTCGGCGACCACGAGGTGCCCGCGCCACACGACGCAGCCCCACGGCGACATGAGGCGGTCGGTCAGCAACGTGCGCTCCCCGTCGGCGCCGATCCGCCAGACCCGGTGGGCGCCCGTCTCGCAGACCACGAGG
>CAXUES010000281.1:0-812 GCA_964250185.1 uncultured Solirubrobacteraceae bacterium
CGCACGCCGACTACGCGGCCGGCGCCTCGACGGGCGAGCAGGTGCGCGAGTTCAAGGGCATGGTCAAGGCCCTGCACAAGGCGGGCATCGAGGTGATCCTCGACGTCGTCTACAACCACACGGCGGAGGGCAACCACCTCGGCCCGATGCTCTCCTTCAAGGGCGTCGACAACAAGAGCTACTACCGCCTCTCGCCGGAGGACGAGCGCTTCTACATGGACTTCACGGGGACGGGCAACACGCTCAACGCCCAGCACCCGTCGACCCTGCGGATGATCATGGACTCGCTGCGCTACTGGGTCATCGAGTGCCACGTCGACGGCTTCCGCTTCGACCTGGCCAGCACGCTGGCCCGCGAGCTGCACGACGTGGACCGCCTCTCGGCGTTCTTCGACACCATCCAGCAGGACCCGGTCCTGTCGCAGGTCAAGCTCATCGCCGAGCCCTGGGACGTCGGCCCGGGCGGCTACCAGGTGGGCAACTTCCCCGTCCACTGGACGGAGTGGAACGGGATCTACCGCGACTCCATGCGCGACTGGTGGCGCGGCGAGGCCCGCACGGGCGAGTTCGCCGAGCGTCTGACGGGCTCCTCGGACCTCTACCAGGACGGCCGCAAGCCCTTCGCGTCGATCAACTTCATCACCGCGCACGACGGCTTCACCATCCGCGACCTCGTCTCGTACAACGAGAAGCACAACGAGGCCAACCTCGAGGACAACAAGGACGGCACGGACGACAACCGCTCCTGGAACTGCGGCGCGGAGGGGCCGACCGACGACGCCGAGATCGAGGACCTGCGCGGTCGCCAGCAC
>CAXUES010000281.1:822-3229 GCA_964250185.1 uncultured Solirubrobacteraceae bacterium
AGGGCGAGACCGACGACCCTGACATCCTCGCGCTGCGCGGCCGCCAGGCTCGCAACCACCTCACGACGCTCATCCTCAGCCAGGGCACGCCGATGCTCCTGGGCGGCGACGAGATCTCGCGCTCGCAGGGCGGCAACAACAACGCGTGGTGCCAGGACTCCGAGATCTCCTGGTTCGACTGGGAGCTCGAGCCCCACCAGGACCGGATGTTCGCCTTCACCAAGCGCCTCATCGCGCTGCGCAAGGAGCACGCCGTCTTCCGCCGGCGCGAGTTCCTGACGGGCGACTCGGGCGGCATCCGCGACCTGCCGGACTCCGCCTGGCTGCGCCCCGAGGGCCGGCGCATGACCCGCCGCGACTGGGAGCGCGACGACCTGCACGCCGTCGGGCTGTTCCTCAACGGGGACGCCATCAACGACGTCACGCGCCGCGGCGAGCCGATCGTCGACGACTCGTTCCTGCTGCTGGTCAACGCCCACCACGAGGACCTCGAGTTCCGCCTGCCGAGCAACCGCTACGGCGAGGCGTGGGCGCTCGAGCTGTCCACGGCCGAGCCCGAGGAGCTCGCGGGCGCCTGGGAGGTGCCCGCCCGCGGCACCCTCGAGCTGCCCTCGCGCAGCGTCGTGGTGCTCAAGCGCGCGCGGGTCGCCTCCTGATGGCCGCGCCGCTGCGCTGCACCTACCGGCTGCAGCTGACGCCGGAGCTGGACTTCGCGGCGGCGCTCGCGCTCGTGCCCTACCTGCGCGACCTCGGCGTATCGCACCTGTACCTCTCGCCGTCGCTGCAGGCCGCGCCGGGCTCCACGCACGGCTACGACGTCGTGGACCCCACCCGGATCTCCGACGACCTCGGAGGCGAGGACGCCTTCCGCGAGCTCGCCGCCGCCGGGCTGGGCGTCGTGCTGGACGTCGTCCCGAACCACATGGGCATCGACGGCGGCCACAACCGCTTCTGGGAGGACGAGCAGGAGCGCACGAAGGTCTTCGACCTCGATCCGGAGACGGGCTTCGCCCGGCGCTTCTTCGACATCGACACGCTCGTCGGCGTGCGCCAGGAGGACCCCGAGGTCTTCCGCCTCACCCACGCCAAGGTCCTCGAGCTCGTCGCCGACGGCGTCGTGGACGGCCTGCGCATCGATCACCCCGACGGGATGGCCGACCCGGCGGGCTACCTGCGCGAGCTCCGCGAGGGCGGCGCCCAGCACGTGTGGGTGGAGAAGATCCTCCACACGGGGGAGCCCCTGCGCGACTGGCCCGTCAGCGGCACGGTCGGCTACGAGTTCCTCAACGACGTCTGCGCGCTCTACGTCGACCCGGCCGGGGAGCACCCGCTCTCGGCGCTGTGGGCCGAGCTGTCGGGCGACGACCGCGCCTTCGCCGCCGTCGCCCTGGAGGCCGAGCTCGAACAGGCCGAGGGCACCTTCGACCGCGAGGTCGGGTGGCTGGAGCGCCTGGCCGGCGGCCGCTTCGCGCCGCACGTGCTGGCCGAGGCGCTCGCCCGGCTGCCGGTCTACCGCACCTACGTGGAGCCGTGGTCGGGGAAGGTCGCCGCGGAGGACCGCCGCGCGGTGGGCGAGGCCGAGCTGCCCGCCGACCTCGAGCGCGTCCTGCTGCTCGAGGAGCGCTCGGAGGAGCTCGACGACTTCGTCACGCGCTTCCAGCAGACCTCCTCGCCCGTGACGGCCAAGGGGATCGAGGACACCGCCTTCTACCGCTACCACCGCCTCGTGGCGCTCAACGAGGTCGGCGGCGACCCGGGGCGCTTCGGCCTGTCGGTCGCCGACTTCCACGCTGCGCAGGTCGCCCGCGCGGCGGCCTGGCCCGAGGCGATGCTCACCACGCAGACGCACGACACCAAGCGCTCGGGCGACGCCCGCGCGCGCGTCGGCGCGCTCGCCGGCATGGCGGTGGAGTGGGAGGCCTTCGTGCGCTCGCAGCTCTCCGAGGGCGAGGTGCCGGCCGACGAGCAGCTCCTGGCGCTGCAGGCGATCGTCGCCGCCCAGCCGCTGGCGCGCGACCGCCTCGACGGCTACCTGGAGAAGGCGCTGCGCGAGGGCAAGCGCACGACGAACTGGATCGAGCCCGACCTCGAGCACGAGCGCGCGGTGCAGGAGTGGGCGTGGGAGCGCTCCCAGGACCCGGCGGTCGTCGCGTTCTGCGCGCGGGTCGCCGAGGCCGGCGAGGCCGCCGCGCTGGGCCAGGTGCTGCTCAAGCTCACCTGCCCGGGCGTGCCCGACATCTACAACGGCGACGAGCTTCCGACGTTCTCGCTCGTGGACCCGGACAACCGCCGGCCCGTGGACTGGGAGGAGCGCCGCGACGTGCTCGACCAGGCCCGCGGCGGCGCCGGGCCTACGCGCGAGACGGCCAAGCTCCACCTCGTGTGGCGGGCGCTGTCGCTGCGCGAG
>CAXUES010000281.1:3239-4555 GCA_964250185.1 uncultured Solirubrobacteraceae bacterium
CGGCACGGACGTCCTCGTGGTCGCGCCGCTGCGCGACTGGGCCGACACGACCCTCGAGGTGCCGGAGGACCTGCGCGGCACGTGGCGCTGCGCGCTCAGCGGTCGCACGATCGAGCTCGCCCCGGGCGCGCTGGTCGCCGACCTCGTCGCGGAGCCCTACGGGGTGGGACTGCTCGAGCGCGACTGACGGGCGCTAGAGCCCGGCGGGGTGGCGGGCGACGAACCCCGCCACGGAGCGGGTGCCGCTCTGCCAGCGCGTGTCGCGCTCGTCGCGCCCGGAGGTGTCGAAGCGCAGCCCGGCCACGACCATGAACGCGTGGCCGGCGTTGGCGTAGATCGTCACCCACTTGCCCCGGCCGGGCTTGCCCCAGGTCATGAGCGGGCCCGAGGCGAGCGGCGACTTGACCAGCCCCGCGGCGGCCAGCGCGTAGGAGACCGAGCCCGAGCAGTCGTAGGCCGAGTCGGTGAACAGGCCCTCGGGGCCGCCACCGTGGCCGCCGCCGTAGACGTAGGGCTTGCGGGCCACCTGGTTGGCGCCCTGGATGATCGAGGTGACCTTCGTGGGGGCCGATGACGGCGGCGTGGCCAGCCCGTCGGGCGTCAGGGCGGCGCGGTCGACGACGTCGCCGGCGCCGAAGGCCTGCTTGAGCTCGGCGGCGACCTCCGCGTCGGTCGGCGCGTCGGTGTCGTCGGGGACCTCGCGCGCGGACGTCGCCCTGGGCCTGGACGCGGAGGTCGGCGACTTCCGCTGGGAGGACGTCGTCTCCGGCGTCGGCGGCGGCAGGTAGATCGCCGGCAGCCGGAAGGCGCCGAGGTGCGCATCGGCCCGCTGGGGCGCGTCGTCCTCCGACGAGCAGCCCGCGACGCCCACGCCGGTCAGGGCGAGCAGCAGCAGCGGGAGGGCGGTGCGGCGCGGGGAGGGCACGGGCGTCAGGGGAGGATGCCAGCGCTCACGCGCCGCCGCGCAGGCGGCGTCGCACGATCCAGTCGCCCACGAGCGAGCCGATCGGCCCGGCGGTGAGCACGACGATGGCCGGGAACCACCAGCCCCAGCGCCGCTTGAGCGCGCCCCAGCCGACCAGCGCCACCAGCGCGAGGAAGCCCACGCCGTGGATCGGGCCGAGCACGCTGACCAGGCCGTCGTCGTCGGCGATCACCGAGACGTAGAGCAGGACGATCAGCAGCAGGAAGTCCGCCAGCCCGATCACGAGGATCGCGTCGAGGAGCTTCTTGGTCGTGGCGCGGTCCGGCACGCCGCGCATGGTGGCAGGACGCACCTGCGACGATCGCGCCGCCATGGCCCGTCCTCCGCTGCA
>CAXUES010000282.1:0-4535 GCA_964250185.1 uncultured Solirubrobacteraceae bacterium
GCGCCCTTCGGGGTGCCGGTCGTGCCCGAGGTGAGGATGACGACCTTGCCCTTCTGGGCGGGCGGCTCGAGGTCTGAGGTGTCGCCGCCGCGGGCGAGGCCGCGCAGGCTCTCGTCGCCCGTGTCCGACCCGTTCTCCTCGGCCCAGGACAGCAGGCCCTGGCGACCCTCCAGCGCCTTGGCGCAGAGGTCGGCGAACTCCTCGTCGTAGACGATCGCGGCGGGCTCCTCGCGATCGCAGACCTCCGCGATCTGCGGGCCGGCGAAGGCCGTGTTGAGCAGCAGGACGTTCGCCCCGACCTTGGAGATCGCGATGACGGCCAGCACCCACCCGCGGTGGTTGCGCGCGATGAGCGCGACGCCGTCGCCCGCCTTCACGCCCCGCTCCTGCAGGGCGCGGGCCAGCGCGTTGGAGCGCTCGTGCACCTCCTGGAAGGTCAGCGTGCCGAGGTCGTCGATGATCGCCTCGGCGTCGGGTAAGCGCGCGGCCGAGGCGGTGTAGCCGCCCGCGGGCGTCGGGCCCCACTCGCGCAGCGCGCGAGCGGTCCGGATGAGGCGGTCCGGCCGGGTCGGACGGATGATCCCGACCTCCGCGAGGGTGCGGAGCGTGCGGGCCGTGGCCGACAGACGATCGGTGACGTTCACGTCAGCTTTCCTATCACTTCGGGGGCAGGCGGAGGTCCGACGGCGTGGTGCCGACGTCGATGAGCGCGCGGATGTCGCCCGCGCGGCGGGAGCTCAGGCAGACGTGGCGCTGGCCGACGGAGGGCTTCTCGCGCAGGAGGCCCGCGCGCAGCATCGCCTCCCCCACGTCCTCGGCCAGGCGCCGGTCGTTGCCCGCGAAGCCGCGGGCCAGGTGCGTGAGCTCGGTGTGGTAGCCGCCCCACTTGCCCATCCCGTCCAGGCGCTGGGCGATCCGCCGGGCCACGCGCAGCGCGGGATCGGGGTCGTCGTGCGGACGCGGCGGGCCGCCGACGGCGACCGCGGCGAGCACCTGCTCCTCCAGCTCGTCGGCCGAGACGGGGTCGGCGGGGCGCCCGTCGAGCGCGGCGATGGCGGCGGCGACGGCAAGGGGGTGCGACGCGGCGGGCAGGGCGCGCGGCTCCTCGCGCTCCCCGCAGGCGGCGGCGTCGACCACGACGGCGTGCGCGCGCAGGCGGTCCACGGGGGCGACGTGCTCCTCGAAGGCCAGCGCGGCGAGCTCGGCGTCGGGCGCGCGCGTGGGCGCTCGCAGGAGCAGGTGCCCGCCCGCGGCACCGGCCTCCAGCGTGGTCGGCCCGGCGGCGGCCACGAGGGCGCCGACGGTCGCGGCGGCCAGCAGCCAGGCGCGGTCCGAGACGGCGCCGGGGTCGGCGCGCAGCACCGGATCGACGGGCAGGATCGCCTCCAGCGCGCCGTCGGCGGCGCACAGCGCGACGGTCACCGGTGCCTCGACGCCGGAGCGGGCCAGGCCGAGCTCGCGCACCGACCGGGCCAGCTCGGCGGCCAGGAGCTCCCTCGCGCGCGCGGGCGAGGCCGGCACCGAGGCCTCCGGCCCGGACGCCTCCGGCGCGCTCACCAGACGAACCCGTTGAGGACGGTGAGCATCTCGTCGCGGCCGACGGGGCCGAAGCGCACGATCCAGCCCCGGTGCTCGTGCTGGCGCAGGAGGGCGGTCACGCCGGACTCCAGCAGCTGGCGGTGGACCCAGTCGGCCCGCTGGAAGCCCACCGCGCCGTGGTAGAGCACGTCGATCCCGAAGCGGTCCTCCTCCACGGGCCAGATGGAGATGCGGTCCGGGCGTGTCGGCCCGGGCAGCTCGCGGGGGCCGGGCTCGTCGTCGGGGACGCTGAAGGGCGGGTGGATCCCGGCCACGCCCTCAGCCCTCGGCGAGCGCCGCTTCGAACGCCTCGCGGGCCTCGTCGCCGCGCACGGCGAAGACGACGCGCTGCAGGCGGGAGCCGCCGGCGAGGTGCCGACGGACCTCGGCGACCTCGAGCTCGGCGGCCTGGTCGAGCGGGAAGCCGCCCACGCCGGTGCCGAAGGCGACCAGGCCGAGCGAGGTGACCCCGAGCGACTCGGCGCGCTCCAGGGTGGACATCGTCGCCTTGGCGATGACCGCGGCGCCCGTCTGCCCGTCGGGGTGCATGGTCGCCGCGTGGATGACCCAGCGGGCGGGCAGGTCGCCGCCCGTGGTCTCGATCGCCTCCCCGAGCCCGATGGGCGCGCGCTGCTCGGACTCCGCGATGAGCTGCGCGCCGGCGCCTTCGGCGATGGCCAGGGCGACGCCGCCGCCGTGGTGCAGGCGGGTGTTCGCCGCGTTGGCGATCGCCTCGACCTCCAGACGGGTGATGTCCGTGTCCAGGACCTCCAGCGTGACCGTCATCGCTCCACGCTAGACGCACGCGCTCAAGGCCCACATCAAGATGGCGCCGACGCGCCAACTCCGTGCGTGGCGGTCGATCCGCGTGGCACCCGCTCGTCCCCTCGGTGACCATCGCAGACCGACCGAGGGAGACCCCGTGAAGTACATGCTGCTCATCCACCAGGGAACGACGCCGCTGCCGGGCACGGAGGCGTGGGACGCGCTCTCCGCCGAGCAGCAGGGGGCGATCTACGCGGCCTACAAGGCGCTCAACGAGGTGCCAGGCCTGACGCCGGGCGAGGCCATGCGCGAGCCCGCCACCGCCACGACGGTGCGCGTGCACGACGACGAGGTGCTGACCACCGACGGGCCCTTCGCCGAGCTCAAGGAGGCCATCGGGGGCTACTTCCACCTGGAGTGCGAGGACCTCGACGCGGCCGTCGCGGTGGCCGCCACCGTGCCCGCCGCCCGGTACGGCGGCGCGGTCGAGGTGCGCCCGCTCGGGACGTACTGGTAGCCGTGCTCGAGCGGGCCTTCCGGGAGGAGCACGGCCGCGTGCTCGCCACCCTGGTCGGCCTGCTCGGCGATGTGGATCGCGCCGAGGACGCCACCCAGGAGGCGTTCGCGGTCGCGGCGGAGCGCTGGGCACGCGAGGGCGAGCCGGAGCACCCGCGGGCGTGGCTCGTGGCCGTCGCCCGCAACCGCGCGATCGACCGCATCCGGCGGGAGCGCACGCTCGCCGGGCGGATGGACGAGCTCGCGGCGGTGCTCGAGCCCGCGCCGGAGCCCGAGGAGGCCTCCGACGTCCCCGACGAGCGCCTGGAGCTCCTCTTCGCCTGCTGCCATCCCGCGCTCTCGCGCGAGGCGCAGGTCGCGCTGACCCTGCGCACGCTGGGCGGGCTGACCACGGAGGAGATCGCCCGTGCCTTCCTCGTGCCCGAGGCGACCATGGCCCAGCGCCTCGTGCGGGCCAAGCGCAAGCTCCGCGTGGCCGGGATCCCCTTCCGCGTCCCGGACGCCGAGCTGCTGCCGGAGCGCCTCGCCGCCGTGCTCGCGGTGATCTACCTCATCTTCACCGCGGGCCACGCCGACCGACGCCCGCTCGCGCAGGAGGCGCTCCGCCTGGGCGGCGTGCTCGCGGGGCTGCTCGAGGAGCAGCCCGAGGCGCACGGGCTGCTCGCGCTCATGGCCTTCCACGAGGCGCGCCGGCCCGCCCGCACCCGCGACGGGGAGCTCGTCCTGCTCGCCGACCAGGACCCGGACCTGTGGGAGCCCGCAGGCCTCGAGCTCGGGCGGATCGCCCTGGTGCGCGCCGAGGCGCTCGGCGGCGACGGGCCCTACGTCGTGCAGGCGCGGATCGCGGCGGCGCACGCCTCGGTGCCGCGGGACTGGGAGCGGATCGCGGGCCACCTCGCCGAGCTGCACGCGCAGACGGGATCCCCCGTCGTGGCGCTCAGCCGCGCGGTCGCGGTCGCCGAGGTCGACGGCGCGGCGACGGGCCTGGCCCTGGCCGACGAGCTCGCGCCCGCGCTGGACGCGTTCGGCTACCTGCACGCGACGCGGGCGGAGCTGCTCGTGCGGCTCGGGCGCGCTGGCGAGGCGCGCGCGGCGTACGGCCGCGCGCTGGCGCTCACGCCGGAGGGTGCGGAGCGCCGCTCGCTGGAGCGGCGCGCCGCCGCGCTGGACTAGGTCGCGGGGACCGCGACGATGCTCACGTCAACGGCGTGGGCGGACAACGCCGACCCGAAGCTGCAGACCTTCGGGCGGATCGCCCCGTCGCTGCGTCGGACCTCGGCGGTGTAGGTCGCCTGGGTGTACGTGCCGCCGTAGTCCGGCGTCACCACGACCGCGTCATCGCCGATGGCCTCGGAGGTGTCGATCTGCGGGGCGTAGGCGCAGGCCCCCGCCGCGACGGCAGGGAACTGCACGGTGGCCTGCAGGCGCAGCGACGCGATCGTCGCCGGGTCGGCCGGGTCGCCCTTGTCGCCCTTCGGACCCGCCAGGCCCTGGGGGCCGGTCGCGCCCGTCGCACCGGCGTCGCCCTTCGCGCCCGCGGCCCCGGCGTCGCCCTTCGCGCCCGACGGCCCGACGGGTCCGGCGGGCCCGGCCGCGCCCCGGGCCCCGGCGGCACCCGCGGGGCCGACCGGTCCCGCGGGACCCCGCGCGTTGCCAACCGCCTGCTCAAGCGCGTC
>CAXUES010000283.1:0-4522 GCA_964250185.1 uncultured Solirubrobacteraceae bacterium
GTGGTCGTAGTAGCCCGCGCGCGTCCCGATCCCGAGGTCCTCCGCCGCGGTGATCTGCACGTGGTCGATGTAGTTGCGGTTCCACAGCGGCTCGAACATCCCGTTGGCGAAGCGGAACGCCAGCATGTTCTGGACGGTCTCCTTGCCCAGGTAGTGGTCGATCCGGAAGACCTGGGTCTCGTCGAAGACCGACAGCACGCGCCGGTTGAGCTCCTGCGCCTCCTCGAGCGTGGTGCCGAAGGGCTTCTCGATGACGCAGCGCACCGCGCGGCGGGCCGTGCCGCCCTCGGGCGCGGTCTCGGCCAGCGACGCCTTGCCGAGCGCCTCCACGATCACCGGGAAGAACATCGGCGCCGTCGAGAGGTAGAAGACGCGGTTCATCGGGCCGCCCGCGGTGTCGTCGGCCTCGTCCAGGACGCCGCAGAGGCGCTCGTAGGCGTCGGGGTCGTCGAAGGACCCCGCGACGTAGTGGACGCCGCCGAGCATCGCCTTCAGCGCGGCCTCGTTGGGCTCGCGCCGGGAGAACTCGCGGATCGCGTCGCCGACGAAGGTGCGGAACTCCTCCTCGCCCTTCTCCTCCTTGGAGACCCCGACGAGCGTGAACTGCTGGGGGAGGGCCCCGTCGTGGGCCATGTTGTAGAGCGCGGGCAGCAGCTTGCGCCGCGAGAGGTCGCCCGTGGCGCCGAAGATCACGGACGCCGTGGGGTCGATGGGCTGGCGGTCCAGGCCCGCGGTGAGCGGGTTGGGGGGCGGGTCGTGCTGGGAGTCGGTCATGTGCCTGCGCGCAGTCTTACCGCACAGCCGGTCGGTGCGAACCACGCGTCCCGGCCCGGTCACATGCCGTCCTCATCTAGGGTCACCGCTCCCCGTGACGGCCCTGCGCGCCCAGCCCCACGACCCGCGCCGCCCGACCGGGCGCGTGCACTTCCCCAAGGTCGTCCAGGGCAGCGGCGCGAACCTGCTCGTGCGCCTCGGGATCGCGGTGTCGCTGATCCTCTTCGTGACCGCGGTGGCCTGGCTGGGCCGCGCGGGCTACCGCGACGTCGACGAGTCGCCCGTGGGCCTGCTGGACGCCGTCTACTACGCGTCGGTGAGCGTCACCACGACGGGCTACGGCGACATCACGCCGATCTCCGAGACGGCCCGGGTGCTCAACGTCGTCTTCATCACGCCCGCGCGCGTGCTCTTCCTCGTCATCCTCGTCGGGACGACGCTCGAGGTCCTCGCGACCCGGGCGGGCGCCCGCGCCCTCGAACGCCGCTGGAGCTCCAAGGTGCACGACCACGTCATCGTCTGCGGCTACGGCATCAAGGGCCGCGCCGCCGTCCACAGCCTCATCGCCCAGGGCTTCGAGGGCGACCGCATCGCGGTCATCGACAGCGACGAGCACGCCGTCGAGCGGGCCAACCACGCCGGCCTGACGGCGATCCGCGGCGACGCGACCGAGTCGGGCGTCCTGCGCCGGGCGGGCGTCGAGCGGGCCAGGGCGGTCATCGTCTGCGCGAGCCGCGACGAGACCGCCGCGCTCATCAACCTGACGATCCGCTCGATCGCCGCCGAGGTGCCCATCGCCTGCTCGGTGCGCGAGGAGGAGAACGCCGAGCTGCTGCGCCAGAGCGGCGCCACGACCACCGTGGTCCCCTCGATCGGCGCGGGCCGGCTGCTGAGCCAGTCCCTGGTCAGCCCGGCGGTCACCGACGTGCTCGAGGACCTCGTCTCCGACGGGGAGGGCCTCGAGCTCGTCGACGAGGAGGTCACCGCCGCCGACGTCGGGGGCCACTGCCGCGACGTCGACCGCGGGCAGGTCATCGCGATCGTCCGCGGCCCCGAGCGCTTCGCCTACGACGACCCGCGGGCCGCCGAGCTGCAGGCGGGCGACCGCATCGTGCGGGTCGCCCGCCGCTCCACAGGCTGAGGCTCAGCCGTCGGCGTGCTTCTGGGTGGCGTGCCCGCCAAACTCGTTGCGCAGCGCCGAGAGCACCCGGCCGGTGTAGTCGCCGTTGCCCCGGGTGTAGAAGCGCGCGTTGAGCGCGGCGGTCAGGACGGGCGTGGGGACGTCCTTGTCCATCCCCTCGATGATCGTCCAGCGGCCCTCGCCGGAGTCGGCGGTGTACTCCGATAGGTCGGCGAGGTCGTTGCCGTGGGACTCGAAGGCCCGCGCGGCGAGGCCGTTGAGCCACGAGCGGATGACCGACCCCTGCTGCCAGAGGTGGCTGATCTTCGCGTTGTCGAGGTCGTACTCGGACTTGTCGAAGAGGTCGAAGCCCTCGGCGTAGGCCTGCATGATCCCGTACTCGATGCCGTTGTGGACCATCTTGACGTAGTGGCCGGCGCCGGTCGGGCCCATGTGGCCCCAGCCCGGGCCGTCCTCCTCCGTGGACGGCGGAGCGAGCACGTCGAGGATCGGCGCGAGGCGCTCCACCGCGTCGTCGGGCCCGCCGACCATCATGCAGTAGCCGACCTCCAGGCCCCAGACCCCGCCGGAGGTGCCGACGTCGACGTAGCCGATCCGCTTGGGCTCGAGCTGCTCCCCGCGGGCCTTGTCGTCGAGGAACTTCGAGTTGCCGCCGTCGACGATCGCGTCGCCGGGCTCCAGGAGCTCGGCGAGCTGGTCGACCGTCGACTGCGTCGCGTCGCCCGCCGGGACCATGATCCACACGATCCGGGGGGCGTCGAGCTTGCCCACGAGGTCCTCCAGGGACGAGGCCCCACGGGCCCCGACCCCCTCTGCCGTCTTGACGGCCTCCTCGTTGAAGTCGAAGGCGACGACGTCGTGGTCGGAGTCCCGCTTGATGCGGTGGACCATGTTGCCGCCCATCTTCCCGAGGCCGACGAACCCGATCTGGGCCATCTCCAGCGTCTCCTAGTTCCCGTTGATGAGGTCGATGAGCGTGCGGATCGCGCTCGCGGCGTCCGCGTCGTCGAGCGTGATGCGCTCCGCGGGCAGGTCGTGCGAGCGCAGCGTGCGCAGGTCGCCCAGCGCCTGCGCGGCCTTCAGCGTCTCGAACGAGTAGGTCGTCTTGGGGATCTCCACGTCCTGCGCGGCCGGGTGCACGAGCTGCAGGAAGCGCCCCGACGCCGGGCCGCCCTTGTGCAGCTGGCCCGTGGAGTGCAGGAAGCGCGGCCCATAGCCGAACGTCGTCGTCGCCTTGGTCCGCGCGCGGATGGCGATGCGCAGGTCGGCGATCGCCTCGTCCACGGCCTCGCTCGGCGCGGTGTAGCCCATGATCGCCACGTAACCGCCGGCCGCCCCGTCGAAGAGGCGCGCGAGTCCGTCGTCGCCCGCGTCCTCCACCGTGGGGAGCGAGCCCTCCGACTGGAAGGCCTCGAGGACCGCCTTGGTGGCGTCCTTGGCCTCCTGGACGTTGGGCTGGTCGAACGGGTTGATCTCCAGCGCCCAGCCCGCCACGGCCACCGCGAACTCCGTGAGCAGGAAGGTGCGGCCCAGACCGGCCGCGTCCGGCGTCACGTCGATGGTCAGGACCGGGTGGCCGGCCTTGCCCAGCGCTTCGAGGGCGTCGTCGTGCTCGTCGGCGTCGGCCGTCGGGTTGCGCAGGTGCAGGAAGACGCGGTCGTCGGTGAAGACGTCCGGCTCGCCCAGGGGCTCGTCGGCCACGGGGAGGATCCCCTTGCCCTCCTTGCCGGTGCTCTCGGCGACGAGCTGCTCGAGCCAGAGGCCGAGCGAGCCGAAGGGCTCGTCGACGACGAGCGTGAGCTTGTCGCGGCCGGCCTTCGAGAGCTCCCCGAGGACCACGCCGAGCCACAGGCCCGGGTTGGCGTCGGCCTTCGGGGCCTCGAGCTCGGCGCGGGCGTCGCGCGCGGCGCCGAGCATGGCCTCCACGTCGACGTCGAGCAGGGCCGCGGGGACCATGCCGAAGTGCGACAGGGCCGAGTAGCGCCCGCCGATGTTCGCGTCGTTGAGGAAGACCTCGCGGAAGCCGTGCTCCTCGGCGATCTTCACCAGGCCGGAGCCCGGGTCGGTGATCGCCGCGAAGCGCGTGCCGTCGGGGTGGCGGGCCCAGAAGGCCTCGAAGGCCGACAGGGTCTCGATCGTCCCGCCGGACTTCGTCGAGACGAGCACGAGCGTGCTCGCCGGGTCGGTGCCGTGCAGGACCGCGTGGACCGCGTCGGCGTCGGTCGAGTCCAGGACGTGGAGCTTGACCCCGTCGTCGCCCGTGGGGCCGAAGGACTGGCGCAGCACCTCCGGGGCCAGCGACGAGCCGCCCATGCCCAGCAGGACCACGTCGGTGATGTCGTCGGCGCGCACGCCGTCGGCGAAGCCGCGCAGGTGCGGCGCGCTCTCCAGGACGCGCTCGGCGATGTCCAGCCACCCGAGGCGGTCGGAGACCTCGGGCTGGCCCGCCTCGCCCCAGACGGTGTCGTCGTGGCGCCAGATGCGCGCGACGACGTCGTCCTCCTCGGCCGAGGCCAGGCGCGCCGCGATGGCGTCCTGGGCGTCGGTCGGGATGGATGAGGAGATGCTCTGCGGGCGCGACAGCACGACGGCCTCGCGCTTGGCCTC
>CAXUES010000284.1:0-4492 GCA_964250185.1 uncultured Solirubrobacteraceae bacterium
AAGAGCACGGTGGCCACCGCGACGCTGAACATGCCCTGGGGCAGCATGTACACGCGGAAGGCCTTGTCGATCGCCGCGGGCACCTCCTCGGAGACCAGGCCGCCGACGATCGAGGAGATGAGGACGTCGAAGTTGATGATCCCCAGCCCGATGGTGATCGGGACCATCAGCAGGAAGACGCGCTTGAGGCGCGGATCGCGCAGCTGCGGGCGGATGTCGAAGCGCACGTCGACGCGCGCGAGCACCGGGAGGCACATCGCCAGCTGCACCGCGGTGGCCACCAGCACCGCGATCGCGTAGGCGTAGAGGCGGTCGCCGCCACTGAAGAGCGGCTCCAGGGCGACGAGCCCGACGATGATCACGACGTTCCACGCCAGCGGCGCGATCGCGGGGATCCCGAAGTGGCCCTGGGCGTTGAGCATCCCGACGACCAGGCCGTTGACCCCGAGCAGCAGGACGATCGGGAAGAGCACGCGGCTCAGGCCGATGGCCAGGTCCTGCAGCGGCTGCGGGTAGGCGCTGGTGAAGAGCGGGACGATGAGCCCGGCGCCGAGGATGAACAGCGCGCAGATCGCCGTCAGCGCCGCGACGATGACGCACAGCAGCGTGCCCGCCAGGCGGGCGGCGTCCTTGCGCTGCCCCTTCTCGAGCAGCTCGGTGAAGATCGGGACGAACGCCGCCGACAGCGCCGCGTCGGCGAAGAGCGAGCGCACGAGGTTCGGCACCTGGAAGGCCAGCGTGAAAGCCGACGCGGGACCCGTGGTGCCGAAGTAGCGGGCGGCGACCACCTCTCGGATGAGCCCGGCGATCCGCGACAGGCCGGTCGCGGCCGAGAAGATCGCCGTGTTGCGCGCGGTGCGCGACGCGGGACGGGGCGGCGAGGTGCCCTCGTCGGCGGCGGTGGTGCTCTCGACGGGGAGGTCGGACTCGGACAAGCGACGGCGGACTCTACGAGGCACCCGCTGCGCTCGACGGGGCGCCCGGGGCCGACCCCGCTATCCTCCCCCGTCGCTCATGGCCAACATCGCATCCCAGAAGAAGCGCATCCTGCGCACCGAGCGCGAGCGCATCGAGAACCGCCGCTACACGTCGACCGTGCGGACCTACTTCCGCCGGCTCGAGGCGACGGTGCAGGGCGGCGACGCGGCCGAGATCGAGGCGCACCACAAGGCGCTCGTCTCGCAGATCGACAAGTCGGTCAAGGCCGGCGCGATCCACCGCAACACCGGCGCGCGCAAGAAGGCCCGCGCCGCGCGCATGCTGCCGCGCGCCACGGCCTAGCCGCCAGGCCCCACAGCCCTTCGCAGGACCCGACGCCCGCTGCCTCCGCAGCGGGCGTCGTCGCGACGTGGGTCAGCTGACGACGGACCCGATCGAGCCGGCGGAGGTGCTCATCATCTCCTCCTCGCGCTTGCGCTTGGCGAACGCCTCGTCGCTCTCGCCCTCACGCTGCTTGGGGTTGCCCCACGCGGTGTGGCCGTCGGTCTCCAGCGCGTCCTTGAGCTTGTCCTTGAGTCCCATGGGCGCGTGATGCCCTCCCGGACGCCGTGTCATGCACGCCCGCGGGTGAGGTCGAGCAGGCGCGAGAGGACGCGCGCGCCGTCGACGCGCAGGCCGTTGTGCTCGAGCTCGTCGGTGAGCCAGGGCCGCAGGCCGGGCACGCGGGCGACCGTGTCCAGGCTGAGGCGCGAGTCGACGTAGAGGTCGTTGGCGTCGATCGCCGCGGCGGCCGGGACCTCGTTGGCGGCGAGGGCGTCCTCGTCGTACAGGCGCGGCCACTCGTGGTCGGAGAGCAGATCGGCCGCGGTGCGCAGGGGCGCCAGCGCGGCGATGTCCTCGAACATCCACGGGAAGACGTGCTCCGCGCACAGCAGCTCGGGCTCCTGCTCCCAGGCGGCGACGGGCGCGGTGCGCTCCGCCGACCAGCGGGTGGAGCCGCCGTCGGCGTAGCAGGCCTCGTGCACGATGGCGTAGAGCGGGGTGCGGGCGAAGTCCAGCGCCAGCTCGGCGTCGCGGCGGAAGGCCGGGCTCGCCGGATCGAGCTCGAGCAGGCCGTGCAGCTGCTCGGAGCCGTCGCTCATGCCCAGGGCGATGCCGAGCTGGCGGACGCGGCCCGGGCCGATGCGGTCGCCGCCCAGCGTGGTGAGCTCGCCGGCGTCGGCGCGGCGCAGGAGCTCGCGGACGCGCGCGCGGTCCTCGGGGTAGCGCGCGTAGTGCCGGCGCGACCGCTCGATCGCCCGTCCGTGCGTGATCGCGTAGATCTCGTCGACCGGGGAACCGATCGGCGGGACGCCGCCGGTGAAGAGCGCCTCGCGCAGGCCGTGGGGCGCGGCGGAGAGGTAGCGCAGGGCGCAGAAGCCGCCGAAGCTCTGGCCGAGCACGCTCCACGGCCCGGAGCCCAGGGCCTCGCGCAGCAGCTCGCAGTCCGCCACGATCGCGTCGGCGCGGAAGTGCGTGAGGTAGGCGGCCTGCTCGTGGGGCGCCAGGCCGGCGAGGTCGCCGACCGGCGTGGAGCGGCCCGTGCCGCGCTGGTCGAGCAGCAGGACGCGGAAGTCCTGGAGGGCGCGATCCAGCCAGACGGGCGACGACGGGTGGCGGGTCGGGACGGGCGCCTCGTGGCCCGGACCGCCCTGCAGGTAGACGAGGTAGGGCCGGTCGAGGCCGTCGGGATCGGCGACCTCGCGGGCGAAGACCTCCAGGCGACGCGGCTCGCCGGCGGGGTCGGCGTGGTCCAGCGGCACCTCGAGGCGGTGCTCGCGCAGCACGAGGCCGGGCGAGCGGTGCTCGACGACGTCGTGGCGCGGGGCGCTCATGCCGCGATCGCCCCGATGGTGCGCAGCGCGGCGGTGTCCTCCGAGGAGTCCGCCCCCATGCCGCGCGAGGTGAGCTCGAGCGCGGCGAGGCCCTCCAGCGCGCGCCGCAGGCCGTCGGCGTCGGTCCCGCGGGCTTCGCGGATGCGCCGGTCGGCCATCCAGGAGGGCATCTTCATCGCGTCCTTGATCTGCGCGGCGCCCTCCCCGCGCTCCAGGCGCACGGCGATGGCCAGGACCTCGCGCAGGCGGCGGGCCATGAGCGGCAGCAGCCGCGGGAGCGCCTCGCCCTGCTCGCGCAGCTGCAGGTAGGCGCGCGTGGCGGCCGTGCCGTCCCGGGCCACGAGCGCGTCGACGAGGCCCCAGACCTGCCGCTCGGCCGAGTGCGCGGCGACGGCCTCGACCTCCTCGGCGCCCAGCCGGGCACCCGCGCCGTGCTCGATGGCGAGCTTCTCCAGCTCGCGCAGGAGCCGCTGCTGACGCTCGCCGACCGCGGCGACGAGCTCGCGGGCGCCGTCCGGGTCGAGCTCGACGCCCAGGCGCTTGGCCTCCCCGGCCAGCCAGCGCGGGAGCTCCTTGCCCTTGACGGTGGCCTCCTGCGCGACCGACCCGCCGGCCTTCTCGACCGCCTTGGCCAGGGCGGCGGGCGTCTTCGCGCGGCCCTCGTCGCGGCCGAAGAACGCCACGGTGGTCTCCGCGGCGACGAGCCCGGCGAGCACCGGCGCGACGTGGGCGCTGACGTCGGCGTCCTTCCAGCGCTCCACGCCGTCGACGATGATGAAGCGACGGCCGAGCGCGATCGTCATGGCCGACAGGGCGAACGCCACGGCCTCGGGGGTGGCCGCGTCGCCCTCCAGGAGCTCGACGCCGCCCGCGCCGGCCTCCGCCTCGGCCATGCGGCGCAGGCTCGCGCGGCGCTCGGCGATGCGGCCGTGGTCGTCGCCGTGGATGAGGAACGCGGGCTTCCAGGCGGGCATCTGCTCAGGAGCCTACGTCCGGGGTCCGACGGCTCGTGCGCACGAGCCAGCGGTCGCCCGCGAGGTCCAGGCGGATCGTCCCGTCGCGGTCGGTGCGCAGCGCCGGGACCCCCGCGGCGGAGAGCGCGGCGAGCGTCCCGGGACGCGGGTGGCCGTAGTCGTTGTGGCGCCCGACGGGGATGACGGCGACCGCCGGGCGCAGGGTGGCGAGCTCCTGCGGGAGGCCGGGGTCCTCCGAGCCGTGGTGGCTGACCTGCAGCACGTCGACCTGCGGCAGCGCGAGCCGTGCGAGCACCGGCGACTCCGCGTCGGCGGGGATGAGCAGGCGGCGTCCCCGCGCCTCGACGAGGGTGACCATCGCACGCTCGTTGTGGTCCTCCACCGCGGGCGACGGCGCGCCGGGCGGGATCGGCGGCGGCCAGAGCACCCGCAGCCGGGCGCCGCCCAGCGCGAGCACCTGCCCCGCGGCGGGCTCGGAGACCGGCACGCCGCGCGCCGCCGCCGCGGCGCGGATGGCGTCCCCGGGCACGACCTCGCCCGTGGCGGGGTCCTCGTCGGGCTCGGCGCCCGAGGTCCGCCGGCCGTCGACGAGCCGGTCCACCCGCACCGCGCCGAGGATCGCCGCGCCCATCCCCTCGTGGTCGGAGGAGCCGTGGGTGACCACGAGCAGGTCGAGGCGCCGCACGCCCGCCTCGCGCAACCGCC
>CAXUES010000285.1:0-4480 GCA_964250185.1 uncultured Solirubrobacteraceae bacterium
GCGCTTCGTCGACCACCTGCCCCGCAACGACATGGGCAAGGTCCAGAAGCGCGCGCTCACCACGACCGAGAGCTAGCCCCATGCGCCACAGCACCGACCGCTTCCTGACCACGCACACGGGCAGCCTGCCGCGCCCGGCCGACCTCGTCACGACGATGTTCGCCAAGGAGGAGGGCGTCCCCGTCGAGCCCGCCGCGCTCGAGGAGCGCGTCCGCCTGGCCGTCGAGGAGGTCGTGGGCCGCCAGGTCGACGCGGGCGTGGACCTCGTCAACGACGGCGAGATGAGCAAGCCGTCCTACACGACCTACATCAAGGACCGCCTGTCGGGCTTCGACGGGACCTCGCAGGCCCAGGTCTACGGCGACCTCGTCGACTTCCCCGTCCTGCAGGAGAAGGTCTTCGGCGATCCCGGCCGCGCCCGCCGCCGCACACCGGCGTGCACCGGGCCGATCGAGGTCGTCGACCCCAAGGCCGCGCACATCGACGCCCGCCACCTCGCCGCCGCGCTCGGGCCGGAGCGCACGGAGCGCGGCTTCATGTCGGCCGCCTCCCCCGGCGTCATCGCGCTCTTCTTCCGCGACGACTTCTACGGCGACCGCGAGGCCTACCTCCACGCGATCGGCGAGGCCATGCGCCTGGAGTACGAGGCGGTCGTCGAGGCCGGCTTCACGCTGCAGATCGACTGCCCCGACCTGGCCATGGGCCGCCACATCCAGTTCGACTCGCTCGACGTCCCGGGCTTCCGCGACCAGATGCGCCTGAACATCGAGGCGCTCAACGCCGCGACGGCGAACATCCCGCCGGAGCAGCTGCGCATGCACCTGTGCTGGGGCAACTACGAGGGCCCCCACCACCACGACGTGCCGCTGGAGGAGATCTTCGACGTCGTGCTGGAGGCCCGCCCCCACGCGATCGCCATGGAGGCGGCCAACCCCCGGCACGCCCACCAGTGGTAGATCTTCGAGCGCATCGTACTGCCCGACGACAAGGTGCTCATCCCCGGCGTCCTGGAGTCCAAGGCGAACTTCATCGAGCACCCCGAGCTCATCGCCCAGCGGATCGGCCGCTACGCCGACCTGGTCGGCAAGGAGCGCGTCATCGCCGGCTCGGACTGCGGCTACGGCACCTGGGTCGGGCAGGCCGCGGTCGATCCCGACGTCGTCTGGGCCAAGATGGCCGCGATGGCCGAGGGCGCGCGGATCGCCTCGGAGCGCTACTGGGGCTGACGCGCCGCGTCGCGCGTCCGGGGCGGCGCGCGGGGGAACCCCCTCCGCATGTCATCCGCTCATCGTCCGCTCATCATCACGGCCGCCACCGCTCTCGCCGCCGGGGCCGTGCTGGCCGCGCCGGCCGTCGCGCAGCGCACCGACGCGCGCTCGTACGCGCTGCCCGAGCGCATCGTCCAGCCCGAGGGGATCGCCACCGCGGGCGGCTCCTTCTACACCGGCTCGCGCGTGAACGGCACGATCGCGGTGGGCAGCGTGCGCACGGGGACGACCCGGATCCTCGCGCGCGGCGGGGTCCGCGGCCGGACGAGCTCGCTCGGGATGGAGGTGGCCGGCTCGACGCTGTGGGTCGCGGGCGGCCCGACCGGCCGCGTCTTCGCGCTGGACCGCCGCACCGGCGCCACGAAGGCCGTCTTCCGCCTCACGGGCGCGGGCGATCCCTTCGTCAACGACCTGGTGATCAAGGGCGGCGCGGTCTACGTCACCGACTCGCTGCGTCCGCAGCTCTACCGGATCGCGCGCAGCGCGGTGGCCGACGGCGGCACGCAGGACGTCGCCTCGTTCCTGGGCTTCGCCGGCACGCCGCTGACCTACGTCGAGGACGAGAACAACCTCAACGGCATCGAGGTCTCCGGCGGCGACCTGCTCAGCGTGCAGTCCTCCACGGGCAAGCTCTGGAAGATCGACCCGGGCAGCAAGGAGGTCAGCGAGGTCGCGGTGACCGGCGGGCCGCTGACCAACGGCGACGGCCTGCTCGTCCAGGGCCGTCGGCTCTACGTCGTGCAGAACGCGCTGCGCACGATCGCCCGCCTGCAGCTCGGCACGGGCGACACGGCCGCGCGCGTGACGGCCAAGCGCCGTTCGTCCGTGCTGCCCTACCCGACGACGATCGCCCGCTCGGGCGGGAGCTTCCTGCTCCCCAACGCGCGCTTCGACAAGGAGCCGGGGACGGTCGACTACACGGTGGGCTCGGTGCCGCGCTTCTAGCGCGGCCCACGGGTAGGGACGGCGACGTGCCCCCCACCGACCGCCTCACCGTCGCCGTCACCGGCCCCACGGGGACCTTCGGCTCCGGCCTCCTCGGCCTGCTCGAGGCCGAGGAGCGCGTGGAGCGGGTCATCGGGCTGGCCCGTCGCCCCTTCGACGCGGCCGCCCGCGGCTGGTACAAGCTCGACTACCGCCAGGGCGACGTGCGCGACCCGGAGGCGCTGCGCGAGGCCTTCGCCGGCGCCGACGTCGTCGTGCACCTCGCCTTCGCGATCGCGGGCGCCGCGCCGCGCGAGGAGCTCGAGGCGATCAACGTGCAGGGCACGCTGGCGGTCGCCCACGCGGCCGCGGCGGCCGGCGTGGAGCGCTTCGTCTACGCCTCCTCGGTGGCGGCCTACGGCTTCCACCCCGACAACCCCGTGGGCATGGCCGAGGACTGGCCCACGCGGCCGGCCGACCACCTCTTCTACGCCCAGCAGAAGGCGCAGCTCGACGAGCGCCTGCGCGGCGACGAGGCCTTCGCGCAGATGGACCTCCTGCTCCTGCGCCCGCCCGTGGTCGTCGGGCCCAACGCGGTCGGGGCCAAGCTCGAGCTGCCGGGCTGGCTGGCGCCGCTCGGGCGGGCGCTCGGCGGCGGTGGCGGCGTCCCCCGCTCACCGCTGCCCATCCCGGTGCCCGTGGCGGACCTCGCCTTCCAGCTCATCCACGAGGACGACGTCGGCCAGGCGCTGCTGCTCTGCGTGCTCGGCGCGGGCCCGCCCGGCGCCTACAACATCGCCGGCGAGGGGACGATCTCCCCGGCCGACGTCGCCCGCGAGCTCGGCTTCGCACCCGTCACGGTGGTCCCCGGCGGGCTCGTCCAGCGCGCGAGCCGCGCGATCGCCGCCCTCCCCGGCCTGCCCCCGGCGGTCGGCTGGGCCGAGGCGCTGGCCCACCCGGCGATCATGGACACGACGCGCGCGCACGACGAGCTCGGCTTCCGCCCGGCCTACTCGGCGCTGGAGGCGCTGCGCACGATGTTCTAGTTCGACGCGGTGTCAGGAAGCGGACAGCGTCCCTTTCGGACACGGCCGCGGCACGGCAGTGTGGCTCCATGTCCGACAACCGTGGCGTCGCGTACATCGAACCGGGCAAGGTGGAGGTCCAGTCCATCGACTTCCCCGGGTTCGTGCTCAAGGACGGCCCGGGGGTGAACCCGGCCAACGTGGGACGCGAGCTGCCCCACGCCGCGATCCTCAAGATCGTCTCGACGAACATCTGCGGCTCCGACCAGCACATGGTCCGCGGCCGCACCACCGCGCCGCCCGACCTCATCCTCGGCCACGAGATCACCGGTGAGGTCATCGAGACGGGCCCCGGCGTGGAGTTCATCCAGGTCGGCGACCTGTGCTCGGTGCCCTTCAACATCTCCTGCGGGCGCTGCACGCGCTGCAAGACCATGGACACCGGCGTCTGCCTCAACGTCAACCCCGACCGTCCCGGCTCGGCCTACGGCTACGTCGACATGGGCGGCTGGGTCGGCGGCCAGGCGGAGTACGTCACGGTGCCCTACGCCGACTGGAACCTCCTGAAGTTCCCGGACAAGGACCAGGCCCTGGAGAAGATCCTCGACCTGACGATGCTCTCGGACATCTTCCCGACGGGCTACCACGGGTGCATCCAGGCGAAGGTCAGCCCGGGCCGCACGGTGTACATCGCGGGAGCGGGCCCGGTCGGCCTCGCGGCGGCCGCGGGCGCGCAGCTGCTCGGCGCCTCGGTGGTCATGGTCGCCGACATGAACCCGGACCGCCTCGCGCAGGCGCGCTCGTTCGGCTGCGAGGCGATCGACCTGACCAAGGGCGAGCCGGCCGACCAGATCGACCAGATCATCGGGCTGCCCGAGGTCGACTGCGCCGTGGACTGCGTGGGCTTCGAGGCCCGCGGCCACGGCGAGCACGCCGACACCGAGGCGCCCGCGACCGTCCTCAACTCGCTCATGGGGATCATCCGGGCGGCGGGCTCCATCGGCATCCCGGGGCTCTACGTCACCGGCGACCCGGGCGCCGCCGACGAGAACGCCAAGAAGGGGATGCTCTCCCTGGACTTCGGCGCGGGCTGGGCGAAGTCCAACTCGTTCGCCACGGGGCAGGCGCCCGTCATGCGCTACCACCGCGAGCTCATGTCGGCGATCCTCAACGACCGCGTCCACATCGCCGACGCGGTCAACGCGCAGGTCATCACGCTCGACGAGGCGCCGAAGGGCTACGCCGACTTCGACAAGGGCGCGG
>CAXUES010000286.1:0-3463 GCA_964250185.1 uncultured Solirubrobacteraceae bacterium
TACCGCACCGCCCGCCTGACGTTCTCGGCGACCGTCGTGCCCGACCCGGTGCCGACGCAGGCCGCCGCCACGGCGACCACCACGCCGACGACCGCCACGACGCCGACCACCGCGACCACGGCGACGACGCCCACCACCGCGACCACCGCCACGACGGCGACGACCCCGGGGAACTAGCTCAGCAGGCGCCCGGGTTCTGGGAGCAGAAGCTCTCGAAGTCGGCGCCGCCGGTGCCGCCCGTGCCCGAGTCGGCGGTGCCGGAGCCCGTCGCGCCGGTCGCGGCGGCGGTGTCCGGCGCGGCCCCGGTCGCGTCGGCGGTGCCGCCGGTCCCCGACGCCGGCGTGCTGCCGGCCGAGGCGGCCGGCGCAGCGGCCTGGGGGGCGGCGGCCGCGGCGTCCGGCGCCGCGGTGCCCGAGGCCGTGTCGGCGGAGGCGCCACCCGTCGCGTCGGCGGTGCCCGCGGGGGTGCCGCCGGTGGCGTCGGCGGTCCCGGCCGTCGTGGCGGTCGTCGCGGTCGTGCTCGTGGGCGTCGTCGCGGAGCCCGCCGTGGTCGAGGCCTCGCCGAGCGTGACCGCCTCGGGCGGCGCGAGCGTGGGGAGGGAGGAGGGGACGACGTCCCCGCTCGGGTCCTCCGAGCCGCAGGCGCCGAGGCCGGCGGCGAGCGCCGTGGCGCTCAGCAGGACAGCGAGGCCGCGTGCGGGGCGCACGAGGACGCTCAGGACGCCGGCGTCATGACGTCGAGGTCGTGCCGGCAGGTGGGGCACCTCGCGACGTCCTTCTCGACGAGCTGGTCGCAGTTGGGGCAGAAGCGCAGGTTGTCGACCGCCCAGGGGAGGCGCGAGACGCTCGGGGCGAGCGGGAGCACCCGGCCGAGCACCTGGAGCGGCTCGCCCGTCTCGCGGTCGCGGAAGGTGTCGCCCTCGTCGGCCTCGACGATGATCTCGTGGCCGGTCGACGGGGTCCGCATGCGGTAGCGCTGGCGCTTGAACACGTCGCGGATCCTACCCGCTGACGGCGACCTCAGGCCGCGTGCGAGCGCGTCGCCACATCGGTCCCGCCGAGGTCCGTGGCGGGCACGGGGCCGAAGCGCAGGCGCGCCCGGTAGTCCGACGGCGCGAGGCCGTGGTGGCGGCGGAACGCCTTGGCGAACTGCGCGGGCTGGCGGTAGCCCACGCGGTGGGCGACCTCGCGGACGGTGAGGCCGCGACGCTCGAGCATCTCCGCCGCGCGGTCCATGCGCACGCCGGTGAGGTGCTCGCGGAAGGTCGTCCCGCCGATCTCGGCGTACGCGCGCTGCAGCTGGCGCCGCGAGGAGGCGACCCGGCGCGCGATGTCGTCCAGGGCCAGCTCGGAGGCGAACTCCTCGTGGACGATGGCGATCGCGTCGTCGAACAGCGAGGTCCGGTGGCGCACGGTGGCGGGGCGCTGCATCTGGACACCACTACGCCCGGAGCGCGCGCGGAGGATGCCCCGATGTTGGCGCGCTGACGCGATCTGGCGCGTTGGCGCTCCAAGCTGTCAGCGCGAGGACCACCTCGCGCGGCGAGCGACCTAGTGGTCGTCGTGCAGCGGCAGGTGCGCGATCTCGCGCCGCGTGTCCAGCGACCACTTGACCAGCACCCACAGGGTGAGGATCCCCCCGAGCACGACGAAGACCGGGAAGGTCGTGATGCCGACCAGCGTCATCGTGATGCCCACGGTCAGCAGCAGCGGCTGCAGGCTCGGACCCGGGAGGTGGATCTCGTTGCCGGCGGGCGGCGCCGCCTCGTGGACCAGGCCGTCGTGGGTCTCGGGGGTGCTCATGCGACGTAGATCAGCGCGGCGACGAACGTCATGCCGAACATGAAGAGGGCGACCGAGCTCACGACGAGGCCGGTGCGGAGGTTCTTGCGGGCGAGCTCACGGTCCATGGGGTGGTGATCCTAACGGGCTTGGGTCTTGGGTCAGAGCTTGACGTCGGCCACCATCGACGCGAACAGCAGCGCGAGGTAGAGCATCGAGAAGAGGTACATCCGCACCGTGAAGGCGCGGTCGGTGCGGCGCTGCATCAGCACGGAGCCGGCGATGTAGGCCAGCCCGAGGACCATCGAGCAGACGAGGTAGATCGCGCCGAGGCCCTGGGCGCAGAAGATGAGCTGGCTCACCGCGTAGAGCAGCACGGTGTAGAGCAGGACCTGGCGGCGCGTCTCGCGCTCGCCGCGGACCACGGGCAGCATGGGCACGCCGACCGCCGCGTACTCGTCCTTCATCATGATCGCCAGCGCCCAGAAGTGCGCGGGCGTCCAGAAGAACACGATCGCGAAGAGGTAGAACGCCTCGCCGCCCAGCCCGCCCGTGACCGCGGCCCAGCCCACGAGCGGGGGGAAGGCCCCGGCGGCGCCGCCGATGACGATGTTCTGCGGCGTGCGGCGCTTGAGCCAGACGGTGTAGACGCCGGTGTAGCCGATGAAGCCGCAGAAGCTCATCGCGGCCGTGAGCGGGTTGACCACGAGGCCGAGGATCGCCATCGCGCCGACGAGCAGGACCGCGCAGAAGGTGAGCGCGGCGCGCTCGGAGATGCGCCCCGCGGGGATCGGCCGGTCGGCCGTGCGGGTCATGGCCGCGTCGATGTCGCGGTCGTACCAGTGGTTGAAGACCCCGGCGGCGCCGGCGGACATGTAGCCGCCGACGCACGTCACCACGATGAGCCAGATCGACGGGGTGCCGGCGATGAGCATCGTGCAGACCAGCGTGAGGATCAGCAGCAGCTGGACCTTCGGCTTGGTCAGCGTGAGGTAGTCGTCGAACGTGCGGCGTGCGTCGGAGCGCACGGCCACCACCGGGGCGAGGGTGGCCTCGCCCGTGGCGGTGGTCATCGCGGAGGCGCGCACGGCAGCGCTCCTGGCCGGCAGGGGTGGGGCGTCGCGGGGCGCTCGCGCGCCCTACGCGCCCGTCCCGGCGGTCGTCACGGCCCGGTCGCCCTCGGTCTGGCGGGCGACCTCGCGGCGGATGTCCTTCATGGGCTCCACCGAGCGCACGCGGGGCACGACGTCGAAGTTGTTCACCGGGGGCGGCGACTGCGTGTACCACTCCAGGGTGTTGCCCTTCCACGGGTCGGGCCCGGCGATCGCGCCGTGCTTGAGCGAGCGGATGGCGTTGATGAGCGTCAGCCCGATGCCCGCGGCCAGGATGAAGGAGCCGATGGTCGAGATGAGGTTCAGCAGGTGCAGCTGGCCCGTGTCGGAGTACTCGTAGACGCGACGCGGCATGCCCTCCAGGCCGATCGCGTGCTGCACGAAGAACGTGACGTGGAAGCCGATGAGCATCGTCCAGAAGCTCGCCCGGCCCAGGCGCTCGCTCATCATGCGGCCGCTCATCTTGGGGTACCAGTAGTAGAGGCCCGCGAAGATGGTGAACACCGCGCCGCCGACCAGCACGTAGTGCAGGTGCGCGACGACGAAGTACGTGTCGGTCAGCTGCCAGTC
>CAXUES010000286.1:3473-4475 GCA_964250185.1 uncultured Solirubrobacteraceae bacterium
GAAGACGGCCAGGAAGATGCCGGTGATGCCGCCGATGAGGAACGTGCCGAGGAAGCCCGCGCAGAACAGCAGCGCGGTCGTGTACTCGATCGTCCCCTTCCACAGCGTGGCCAGCCAGTTGAAGATCTTCACGCCCGTGGGGACGGCGATGAGGAAGGAGCTCATCATGAAGAACACCAGGACGATCGTCGGCGACGGCGTCGCGAACATGTGGTGGGCCCACACGAGGAGGCCGAGGAACGCGATGACCACGGTCGCCGCGGCGATCGCCTTGTAGCCGAAGATCGGCTTGCGGGCGAACACCGGGAGGATCTCCGAGACGATCCCGAAGCCCGGCAGGACCATGATGTAGACCTCGGGGTGGCCGAAGAACCAGAAGAGGTGCTGCCACAGCAGTGGCGAGCCGCCCGTGGACGGATCGAAGAAGTGCGTGCCGAAGTGGCGGTCGGTGAGCAGCAGCGTCACCGCGCCGGCGATGACCGGCAGCGCGAGGATGAGCAGCACCGCGTAGGTGAGGATCGTCCAGCAGAACAGGGGCAGGCGTCCCCAGCCCATGCCGGGCGCCCGCAGGTTGGCGATCGTCACGTAGAAGTTGATCGCGCCGACCAGCGAGGAGATGCCGGTGAGGTGGATCAGGAAGATCCACGCGTCCACGCCGCCCGAGGGCAGGTAGTTGGACGAGCTCAGCGGCGAGTAGCAGAACCAGCCGCACTCGGGCGGGGAGAAGAACAGCGACGCGTAGAAGACGATGCCGCCCGCGGCCAGCAGCCAGAAGCTCAGCGCGTTGAGCTTGGGGAAGGCCATGTCCTCGGCGCCGATCATCAGCGGCACCAGGTAGTTGCCGAAGCCGGCCATGACCGGCACGACGAACAGGAAGATCATCGTCGTCCCGTGCATCGTGAACAGCTCGTTGTACGTCTGCGGCGTCAGCAGCGTGTTGTCCGGCGCGCCGAGCTGCAGGCGGATCATCAGCGCCTCGATGCCGCCGAGGATGAAGAACAC
>CAXUES010000287.1:0-4406 GCA_964250185.1 uncultured Solirubrobacteraceae bacterium
GCCCGAGCAGCACACGCAGCACCGGGGTCGCCGCGCTCAGGCCACCCACCGCCAGGTCGCGAACGCCCCGGAGAACCAGATGAGCCCGGCGACGGAGAGCCCGTAGACGACCACGCGCGCGAGCGTGCCGCGGCGGTGCAGCCACCACCCCGCCCACATGAACAGCGGGAAGAGCACCCACTCGAAGCGCGGCAGCGACATGAGCGGCTGCGGCGCGACGGCGTAGGAGAGCGGCATGGCCAGCGCGGCCAGGCAATAGGCGACGTAGGCGAGCGGCAGCCGCCGCGCCACGCCGACGAGCGCGGGCACCGCGAGCAGCAGCGACGCGGCCAGCGTCACGTTCGTGCGCGCGTTGGCCCGCAGGTCGCCGCCCGCGGCGGGCCAGAAGTTGCGCGTGGTGTCCCCCGCCAGGAGCTGGCGGACCCCGGCCCAGCCCGCGCGCAGCCCGTCCCAGGCGCCGAGGAACGGGCCCGACCACGCGCGCAGCCACTGCTGCTGGGCGTCGAAGGGCGCCCGCCACGAGCTCCCGGTCAGCTCCAGCCACGCCGAGAAGGCCACGAGGCCGAGCGGCACCACGGCGAGCCACAGCCACTGCGCGGTGGGCCGCCACCCGTGCTCGCGCACGAGCAGGAGGAAGAGCGGCAGGACGAGCACGATCCCGGCCGAGCGCGTCGCGCAGGCCAGGGCGCCGAGCACGCAGGCGCGCGCGAGGTGGTCGGTCCGCATGGCCAGCAGCGCGCCCACCGACAGCGCGAGGAAGAGCGACTCGGCGTAGACGGCCGACCCGAAGAGCGCCGCGGGGAAGAGCGCCACGAGCCACACGGCGTGGCGCGCGGCGCCCTCCCCCAGCTCGATCCGGCACAGCCGCCGCAGCCCCGCCAGCGCCGCGCCGAGCGCGACCCAGGAGACGACCAGGCCGCCGATGACGTCGCCGCCCGTGGCGGTCCCGAGCGCCCGGGTGAGCAGGGGGTACAGCGGGAAGAACGCGGGCTTGGCGATGTCCGTGCCGTAGCCGTCGCGCGCCACGGACAGGAACCACACGCTGTCCCAGCGCACGCCGGGACCCACGAGCGTGTCGAGCCAGGGCGCGAACGGGCGGGCCAGGCCGGCGGGGTCGAAGGGCTGGATCCCGCTCCGGATGCCGACGAGCCAGATGGCCACCAGGCCCGAGATCCACACGATCAGGTGGGTGGCCGTCCACGCCCCGGCGACGTCCAAGAAGGCCGCGCGGCGGGCCGAGCCGGCCTCCCCGACGAGCCCCGCGAGCGAGCGCCGCGCGCCCACCGGGGCGCCTCGCCCCACTCGGATACCGTCGGTCGCCATGGGGGACATGGTGGACGACACGTGGCTGGAGCGCCACGGGGACCAGCTCCTCCGGGGCGGCGGCGCCCTCCTGATCACCTTCGCGCTGCTGTGGGTGGTGCACCGCGCGCTGCGCCACCAGGGGCGCCTCGTGGCCGGCCGGGTGGCGGGCGGGGGGCTCACCGCCGAGGCCGACACGCGCCTGCGCTTCCTGCGCCGCCTCGTCGACGCGGCCATCGTCATCGTCGGCGTGCTCGTCGCCATCTCGCAGTTCACCGCGGTCGACCAGCTCGCCGGCACGGTGCTGGCCTCGAGCGCGATCGTCGCGGCCGTGGTCGGCTTCGCCGCCCGCCAGACGCTGGCCAACGCCATCGCCGGGTTCATGCTCGCCATCACCCAGCCCGTGCGGATCGGCGACGTCGTGACCTTCGAGCAGGACACAGGCACGGTCGAGGACGTCCGCCTGACCTACACGTGGATCCGCACGGCGGGCGGGACGCGGGTCATCGTGCCCAACGAGCGCCTGGCCGCGGGCGTCCTGCGCAACGACTCCATCGCCGACCCCCACGCCGTGCCCGAGGCGTCGGTGTGGCTGCACCGCGACGTCGACGTCGTCGCCGCGCTCGACCGCCTCCGCCAGGGCCTGGAGGGCATCGACGTGACGCTCGCGGAGACCTCCGCGGAGGGCGCCCGGGTGGCCCTGGCCGCTCCCGCGGTGCCCACGACGAGCCGCGCGGCGGCGCAGGACGCCCTGCGCGAGCGGGCCCTGCGGCTCGCGCTCGGGCCGGCCGATGCAGCGGGAGGGACGCGCCCGCCGAGCTAGAATGGCGCGTCTGCCGGTGCCCTCAGGGGCCTCACCGTCCCCCGGCAGACGGACACGGACCATGTCGCGACGCGCCCGCTCACGTCGCCGGAGCCGCCACCACGGCGGGTCGGCGCGCCTCCTCCTCCTCGCCCTCGGCCTGCTGGTGGCCGTGGGGGCGATCGCCGCGATGTCCGCGGTGGGCTGGGTCGCCGACGTCGCCTCCTCGGCGCCGCCGATCGACGAGCTCAAGGCCAAGGACCCGGGCGAGACGACGCTCATCCTGGACGCCAACGGCAAGCGCCTCGGCCCCGTGCAGGCGCCCATCCTGCGCCAGGAGGTCCCCTCCAGCTCGATCCCGCTCGTCATGCGCGAGGCCACCGTGGCCATCGAGGACAAGCGCTTCTACAAGCACACGGGCGTCGACTTCGAGGGCATCGCGCGCGCCGCGGCCAAGAACGTCGAGAACGACGGCGAGACGGTCCAGGGCGGCTCGACCCTGACCATGCAGCTCATCAAGAACCTCTACACGAACGACCGCACGCGGTCGGGGCTGGAGGGCTACAAGCGCAAGATCCGCGAGGCGAAGCTCGCAACGGAGCTCGAGGACGCCCACCCGGGTGCGTCGGGCAAGCTGTGGATCCTCACGAAGTACCTCAACACCGTCCCCTACGGCACGGTGGGCGGCCAGCAGGCCACGGGCGTCCAGGCCGCGGCCCGCGTGTACTTCAACGAGCGCGCCGCCGACCTCACGCTCGCCCAGGCCGCGCTGCTCGCGGGCCTGCCGCAGGGCCCCTCCCTCTACTCCCCGCTGCGTTCGCCGGCCGCGGCCACCAAGCGCCGCTCCGCCGTCCTGCGCTCCATGGTCGACATGCGCTACATCACCGAGGCGCAGGCGGCCAAGGCCGACGCCGCGCCCCTCGGGCTGAAGAAGTCGTCCTACTACTCCTCGCGCCGCGAGGGCTACGTCTTCGACTACGTGCGCAAGGAGCTCGTCCGCAAGTACGGCGAGGACACCGTCCGGTCGGGCGGGCTGAAGGTCTACACGACGATCGACCCCAAGAAGCAGCAGGAGGCGCGCGCGTCGATCGCGCAGTACCTCGGCGCGCCCGGCCAGCCCTCCAGCGCGCTGGTCTCGATGGATCCGTCCAACGGCCACATCGAGGCGCTCGCCTCCTCGCAGAACTACGGCGACTCGAAGTTCAACCTCGCCACGCAGGGCAAGCGCCAGCCCGGGTCGACGTTCAAGATCATCGTGCTGATGACCGCCCTGCGCATGGGCGTGGACATCAACCGGACGTCGTACGTCTCCAAGTACCTCAACTTCAACTGGACCGACCCCGAGAACGGCTCGAACTACAAGCTGGACGTCCACACCTCGGAGGGCAGCGAGTCCAACAAGCCCAAGTCGATCTTCGAGGGCGTCGTCAGCTCGGACAACACCGTCTTCACGCAGCTCGCGCTGGACCTCGGGCTGAAGAACATCATCGAGACGGCGCGGATGATGGGCATCACGAGCGCGCTGGACGCCTACCCGTCGATCGCCCTCGGCGGCCTGAAGTACGGCGTCTCGCCCCTGGAGATGGCCCGCGCCTACGCGTCGGTCAACAACGGCGGCTACCGCGTCAAGCCGGTGATCATCACCAAGGTCGTCTTCCCGAGCGGCCGCGTCGACCGCTCCCTCGGCCGCTCCCAGCGCAAGAAGGTCTTCACCGACGGCCAGACGCTCGAGGCGATCAAGGCCATGCAGGCCAACGTCCAGCGGGGCACGGGCACCAACGCCCAGCTGCCCAACTGCTCCCCGGCGGGCAAGACCGGCACCACCAACGACTTCACGGACGCGTGGTTCGACGGCATGGTCCGCGGGCTCAACACCGTCGTCTGGGTCGGCTACCCCGGCCAGACCACCTCGATGACGGCGGTGCCGGGCTACGGCGAGATGTTCGGCGGCGACGCGCCCGCGCAGATCTGGGCGGCCTACATGAAGCAGGCCGTCAGCGCCAAGGACTGCGAGGCCTGGCCCAAGGCGACCGAGCCGTTCGTGGCCCAGTCCTTCTCCGGCGACTTCTCCAAGTCGGGCGCGCCGACGTCGACGACCCCCGACGGGACGACGACCCCCGGCGCCGCGCCCCCGGCGACGGACGGCACCGCGGCGGGCGGCGACACGAACTACCCCGCCGACCAGTACGAGACGCCGCCCGACACCCCCGCCGCCGGCGCCGCGACGCCGGACGACACCCCCGCCACCCCGGCCGCCGCGGCCGCCGCCGCGGCGGCGGACGCCGGCGCGGGGGGCGGCGCG
>CAXUES010000288.1:0-4404 GCA_964250185.1 uncultured Solirubrobacteraceae bacterium
CTGCATGCCGGCCGTGGTCAGCAACACGCTCGGGTCGTAGGAGGCGGGCACGAGCGATCCCGACCGCTGGCGCAGGTGGCCACGGCTGGCGAAGTACTCCAGGAAGGTCTCGCGGATCTCGTCGGAGGTCATGCTCATAGGGGGCCGACGATGGTGCCACACCCGACGACGGCGTCCCCGTCGTAGAGGACGGCGGCCTGCCCGGGCGCGGCGCCGAGGGCGGGCTCGTCGAGGCGCAGGTCGTCGCCGACCAGGGTGCAGGCGATGGGGCGGGAGCGGTAGCGCAGACGCACGCGGTCCGGGCGCCCCGACAGGGGGGTCACGTCGCGCAGGCGCACGGTGCGCGTGGCGAGCGCCTCGCGCGGGCCGACCCGGACGGTGTCGCCGACCTTGGCGATCACGAACCACGGCCCGCCGGCGAGGCCGAGGCCGCGGCGCTGGCCCACGGTGAGGTCGGTGACGCCGTCGTGGCGCCCGATCTCCAGGCCGGTGGCGTGGTCGACGATCGGGCCGGGCCGCGGCGCGAGGCCGCCGTGGCGCTCGAGGAAGGCGCGGCGCCCCGTGCCGGCCAGGAAGCAGAGGTCCATGGAGTCGGGCTTGGAGGCCACCGAGAGCCCGGCGCGCTCGGCGATCGCGCGCACCTCGGTCTTGGGCAGGTCGCCGAGCGGGAAGCGCAGACGCCGGCGGGTGGCGAGCGGCACGGCGGCGAGCACGTAGGACTGGTCCTTGGTGGGATCGGCGGCGGTGCGCAGCGTGCCGTGCGCGTCCATGCGGGCGTAGTGGCCCGTCACGAGCGTGTGCGCGCCGAGGCGGTCGGCGAGCGCCACCATGGCGTCCAGGCGCACGCTGCCGTTGCAGGCCACGCACGGGTTCGGCGTGAGGCCGGCGGCGTGGTCGGCGATCCAGGGCTCCACGACGCCCGCGCGGAACTCGTCGCGCAGGTCCAGCGTGAGGTGCGCCAGGCCGAGCGAGTGCGCCAGGTCGCGGGCGCCGCGCACGGCGGCGGCCGAGCAGCACGAGGTCGCGGCGTCGTTCTCGGGCGAGGCCCACAGCTCGAGCGTCACCGCGACGACGTCGCCCCCACCCACCCCGCTCATCGTCGCGGCCACGGCGGAGTCCACCCCGCCGCTCATCGCGACGAGGATCCGATCGGCGGCGAACGCGAGCTGCCCGCCGGCGCGCACCGCGGCCCCGAGCGCGCGGTGCAGCGCATCGGCCGCGAGCTCCGCCGCGTGGAAGGTGGCCGGCATGAGGCCGCCGAGCTCGTCGGCGATGGCGCGCGCATCGATGCGCGCCGCGTCGAGGATCGCCGCGCCGTCGGCGAGCGTGGCGGCGGCGCTGGCGGCCGCGCGCGCCGAGGCGCAGCCGGAGCCGTCGAAGCCGGCGGCCACGACGCGATCTCCCTGCACACGGAGGGAGACGCGCACGAGGTCGCCACACGCGGCACCGCCGGCCGCGCCGGACGACGCGCCGTCGGGCACGGACCCGCGGGGGGCGTCGAGGTGCTCGGCGAAGCGGGCGTCGGCCATCGTCTTCGAGTCTAGGTTGCGGCCGCCGGGCTCAAACGTCCGTGGCGCGGAGCCGATGACCGCAGGACGTGACCTCTCTCTTCGTCGAACTCCTCTGCCTGCTCGTCGCCGGCGCCACGGCCGTGCTGTGGGTCCTCGCCGACCGCACCCGCCACCACCGCGATCTCGCCGAGCGCGCCGCCCGTGCCGAGCTCAGCGACGCGCTCGCCATCGCCCGCACGACCGACGAGGCCGCCGAGCTCGTCGCCCGTCACCTCGAGCACGGCCACCCGGAGCGCACCGTCCAGGTGGTCCTCGACGACCGCGCCGGCGCCGAGCACCCGTGCGTGGCGCTGCGCCTGGGCCGCCCACACGACAGCGACGGGCTCATCCGCTGCCCCTCCTGCGCCGGCACGCCCGGGGACGCCACGCCGAGCGCGGCCACGTGCTGGCCGCTCGTCGTCCGCGGCCAGGCCCTCGGGTCCGTCCTCGTGCGGCAACCCGCCACGCCCGGTGCGGACGAGCGGTGCCAGATCCGCGAGGCCGTGGCCCACGCCGCCCCCGTGGTCGGCGCGCTGCACGCCATCGCCGGCGCCGAGGCCCGCGCCGCCGTCGATCCGGTCACCGGCCTGCCCACCCGCCGCGTGGTCTCCGACACCCTGCGGCGCATGCTCGCCCAGGCCGGGCGCAGCGTCGCCTCGCTGGCCCTGCTGGCCATCGACCTCGATCACTTCGACGAGCTCAACGCCGACTTCGGCCGCGAGCGCGGCGACGCGGTCCTGTCGGCCGTCGGCTCCGTGCTGCAGGGCGTGATCCGCGAGAGCGACTTCGTCGGGCGCCTGGGCAACGAGGAGTTCGTCGTGCTCGCCCCCGACACCGGCGTGGAGGGCGCGATCGTCCTCGCCGAGAACCTGCGCCGCGCGATCTCCGCCATCGACGTCCCGGGCGTGGAGCGTGCGGTGACCGTGTCCATCGGCGTCGCCGCCGTCCCGGAGCACGCCGGCGGGTTCGACGACCTGCTGCGCGCCGGTGACCGCGCGCTGGTCTCCGCCAAGGACCGCGGGCGAGACCGGGTCGTCGTGGTCGGCTCCGCGAGCTGAGCCGCCCGAGCCGAGCCGGGCCGAGCGCTACGACGCCGCCGGGGGCGCCAGGGACTTCAGCCCCAGCTCGCGCAGCTGCTTCTCGTCGACCGGCGCCGGCGCGCCCGTCAAGGGGTCCGAGCCGCTCGCCGTCTTCGGGAAGGCGATGACGTCGCGGATCGACTCGCGGCCGGCCATGATCGCCACGATCCGGTCCAGGCCCATGGCGATGCCGCCGTGCGGCGGCGCGCCGTAGCGCAGGGCGTCGAGCAGGAAGCCGAAGCGGGCCTGCGCCTCCTCGGCGTCCATGCCCAGCACCTCGAAGACCTGGCGCTGCACCTCGGGGTCGTGGATGCGGATCGAGCCGCCGCCCAGCTCGGAGCCGTCGACGACGAGGTCGTAGTTGCGCGAGCCCATCGCGCCGGGGTCGGCGAAGTCGCCGCTGGGCGCGGAGAACGGGTGATGGATGGCCGTCCAGCCGCCGGCGCCGTCGCGCTCGAACATCGGGAAGTCCACGATCCAGACCGGGCGATGCTCGTCGGCGGGCTCGCCGAGCTCCAGGCGCAGGGCGCCGAGCGCGGCGGCGCAGATGTCGGGCTCGCCGGCCACGGCGAGCAGCAGGTCGCCGGGCGCGCCCCCGAAGGCCGCGATCTCGCTCTCCCCCAGGAACTTCGCCACGGGCGAGCGCCACGTTCCGTCCTCCTGCACGAAGGCCCACACCAGTCCGGCCGCGCCGAAGGTCTTGGCGACCTCGGTGAGACGGTCGAGCTCGGAGCGCGGCGCCTCGCGCCGGCCGACGTTGAGCATGCGGACGGCCGGCGCCTGGAACGCGCGGAACTCGGTCCCTGAGAGCGCCTCGGTGATGTCGCGGATCTCCAGTCCGATGCGCAGGTCGGGACGATCGGAGCCGAAGCGCAGCATGGCCTCGGCGTAGCCCATCCGCGGCCACGGCGCGGGCGCGACCGCGAAGGATCCGACGGCGAAGACCTCGGTCATCACCGCCTCCATCATCTCGATGACGTCCTCCTCCCCCACGAAGGCCATCTCGATGTCGAGCTGGGTGAACTCGGGCTGGCGATCGGCGCGCAGGTCCTCGTCGCGGAAGCAGCGGACGATCTGGTAGTAGCGCTCGAAGCCCGAGATCATCAGCAGCTGCTTGAAGAGCTGCGGCGACTGCGGCAGCGCATACGTCGAGCCCGGCTGCATGCGCGACGGCACGAGGAAGTCGCGCGCGCCCTCGGGTGTGGAGCGCGTGAGCATCGGCGTCTCGATCTCGAGGAAGTCGCGGCCGCGCAGCACGTCGCGCATGACGCCGGTGACGGCGTCGCGCAGGATCAGCGCCTCCTGCATCGAGGCGTGGCGGAGGTCGAGCGCGCGGTTGCGCAGGCGCAGGTTCTCCTCCAGCGGGCCCTCCTCGTCGATCGGGAAGGGCGGCGTGTCGGAGCCGGCGAGCACGTCGAGCGCGGCGACCGAGACCTCGATCTCGCCGGTCGGCAGGTTCGGGTTGACGTTGCCCGGCTCGCGGCGCACCACCTCGCCGGACGCGCTGACCACGTGCTCGGGGCGCAGCGCCTCCGCGGTGGCGAAGCCCTCCCCCGGGTGGAAGACGAGCTGCACGAGGCCGGAGCGGTCGCGCAGGTCGATGAAGATCAGGCCGCCGTGGTCGCGGCGCCGGTGGACCCACCCCGAGACGCGCACGTTCTCCCCCGCGCGGTCGGCGTCCAACGCGCCGCACCAGGCGTCGCGGTAGGTGTTGGGTCGCGGGGGCTGCTTCATCCGGGATGCCTTCCTCTGATGACGCTCGCCACGGCGGCGGC
>CAXUES010000289.1:0-4389 GCA_964250185.1 uncultured Solirubrobacteraceae bacterium
TCAAGACCACCGACGACCTGCTGGCCCTGCGCTCCGACGCCTACGTGCGCACGGACGACTCGCGGCTGGAGCTCGCGCCCGGGCGCGACGGCCGGCCGCCGGAGGTGCGCCTGTCCAAGGCCTACAAGCTCGTGGACGCCTTCGAGGAGCGCTTCCCGGCCGGTGCGCCGTCGCTGCTGGGCTGCGACGGCCTCGAGGTCGTCGGCGACGTGCGCTTCGGCGCCGACGTCGTCGTGCGCGGGCGGGTGCGCGTGGAGCAGGAGGGCGACGAGCAGCTCGTGGTCGCCGACGGCACGCTCCTCGAGGGCTGAGGAGCCGAGCGGCCTAGGCGCGGGCCTCCAGCGCCTCGGCGCGCTGGTCGTCGCGCTCGGACTCGCCGAGCGCGCGGACGAAGAGGTAGGCCAGCGCGATGCCCATGATGATCGACTGCTCCGTGGCCATCACGGCGCCGGCGACGGCCTGGTCGCCGAGGGGGTCGAAGCCCCAGATCATCCCGCGGGCCCCCTGGTCGGCGTAGAAGCTGTAGAGGGGGTTGGGCGCGAAGGTCAGCCCGATGCCGAGCAGGCCGACCAGCAGCTTGGTGCCGAGCATGTAGGCGACCGGGCCGAAGGGGCCCTGGGACATCCGCGAGCGGATGGGCGACAGCAGGTGCCACCAGTACAGGAAGCCCACGAACGTGAAGCACAGGTGCTCGACGACGTGGATGCCGATGTGCTCGTTGGCCGCGTCGTAGAGCGCGGGCACGTGCCAGGCCCACATGACGACGACGTACAGCGCCACGGCGGTGGCGGGGTGGGCGAGGTAGCCCACGCGGCGCTCGAGCTCGGAGACCGCGCGGGTCACGGGGCGCAGCAGCGCCTTGGTGAGGCTGAGCATCACGAGCACCGGGACGACGTCGAGCAGCAGCACGTGCTGGACCATGTGCATGGTGAACAGCTGGTCGCCCAGCGCGTCCACGGGCGAGACGAGCGCCACGAGGAGCAGGACCATGGCCAGCGCGTAGGAGCACGCCCGCCACGTCTCGGGCCGGCGGGTGCGCGGCTCGGCGCGGACCCGGGCGAAGCGCACGGCGTAGAGCCCGCTCAGCAGGACGATGAGCAGGATGGGCCCGGGGGACAGGGTCCACGAGTAGTCGGGCGTCGCGGCGGCGAGGGGCACGGTCGAAGTCGAGTGTGGCACCGCCCGCGGCCGCGGCCACCCGCCGTGCGCGTCCCGGCACGAAGACGGCGCAGTCCCGGCACGAAGGCGCCTTGTCCCGTGACGGCCCCCGCCGCGAGCCTCATCCCATCGTGCTCCGCCCGCTGATCGACCTCCTCGTCCCACCCACCTGCCTCGCCTGCGGCGAGCCGGGACGCGACCTGTGCGGCGACTGCCGTCGCGGGCTCGTCCACCTCGACGGGCGCTGCTGCGCGCGCTGCGCGCTGCCCGAGCCGTGCGGCCGGCGCTGCCCGGCGGCCCGCGCGCGCTGGGCGGCGGCGTGGTCGCCCGTCGCCTACGCGGGGACGGGGCGCGCGCTCGTCACCGCGCTGAAGTTCGACCACCGCACCGCGGCGGTCGGGCCCATGGCGGCGAGCCTCGCGGCGCTCGCGCCGCCCGGGCTCCTGGCGGGCGCGCTCGTGCCCGTGCCGACCTCGCGGGCGCGGGTCCGCGAGCGTGGCTTCGACCAGGCGGTCCTGCTGGCGCGCGCGCTCGGGCGGCGCACCGGCCTGCCCGTGGTGGCGGCGCTGGAGCGCCACGGCGGCGCCACGCGGCAGGTCGGCGCCTCGCGCAGCGCACGCGAGGCGGCCGTGCGGGCCGGCCTGCGGGCCCGCGCCGGCGGGCCGCCGCCCGCGGCCTGCGTGCTGCTCGACGACGTCCACACGACGGGCGCGACGCTGCGGGCCGCGGCGCGCGCGCTGCACGAGGCGGGCGCCCGGCGCGTCGTCGCGGTGACCTATGCGCGGACGTTGTGAGCCGCGCGACGGAGGGGACCGGCGGTCGGGGTCGTTCGGGACCACATGATGTCAACGAGGTGTTGCTGACGGCCTGTCAGGAGCGTATGGTCACCGGTTCCACCAAGCCACACGACGAAGCGGAGGTCTCACCCGCCATGCGGATCGAGCTCAAGGGTCGCAACGTGCCGGTCACCGAGGAGATGCGCGAGCACGTTCGCAAGCGCTTCGACAAGGTGGGCAGGCAGGTGTCCTCGCTCGCTGTGCTGGAGGTGGAGCTCTCGGAGGAGCACACCCGGGCGGCCGAGCACCGGATGAAGGTGGACGCGACGCTGCGCCTCAAGGGCGTGACGCTCCGCGCCTGCGACTGCTCGGGCGACATGAAGCACGCGGTGCACCTCTGCGAGGCGGAGCTCTCCCGGCAGGTCAAGCGTCACCGCGACAAGCGCCGGCACCGGCGCGAGGCGCGCGCCGCGAGCGCGCGCAGCGGCATCTCCCCGGCCCTCTAGCGGGTCGAGAAGGAGCGCGGGCGGGCGTCCCGGACGCCCGCCCGCGAACCATCGCCCGGCGCCCCTTCCGAGGGGCTCGACGGTGCGTGGAGGCTCAGGACCCGGTGCTAGCCTCGGCCAACTATGGGCATCCTCGATCGCGCCCTGAACATGGGCGAGTCCAAGCAGTTCAAGACCTACCAGAAGCGGGTCGCGACGATCGCTGCGTTCGAGGCCGAGCTCGAGCTCGAGTCCGACGACGAGCTCCGCGAGCGCTTCGCCGAGCTGCGCACGCGCGTCCAGGAGGGTGGCGAGTCCCTCGACGACGTCCTGCCCGAGTCCTTCGCGCTCACGCGCGAGGCGGCCCGCCGCACGATGGGCATGCGCCACTTCGACGTCCAGCTCGTCGGCGGCATGGTCCTGCACTCCGGCACGATCGCCGAGATGAAGACGGGCGAGGGCAAGACGCTGACGGGGACGCTCGCCGTCTGCCTCAACGCGCTGGCCGGGCGCGGCGTCCACGTCGTGACCGTCAACGACTACCTCGCGTCGCGCGACGCGGAGTGGATGAGCCCGATCTACGAGTTCCTCGGCCTGAGCTGGGGCGTCCTGCAGAACATGCAGGCCTACGAGGACAAGCGCGCCTCCTACGCGGCGGACATCACCTACGGCACGAACTCCGAGTTCGGCTTCGACTACCTGCGCGACAACATGGCCACCTCGCTGGAGGAGAAGGTCCAGAACGGCGGGCGCTACACGACCGAGGACGACGAGGGCGGCGCCGGCCGGCCGCTGGCCACGCACAACTTCGCGATCGTCGACGAGGTCGACAACATCCTCATCGACGAGGCGCGGACCCCGCTGATCATCTCCGGCGCGCCGGAGTCGGCGGGCGACATGTACGGCCGCTTCGCCAAGCTCGCGCCGCAGCTCGTCGCGGGCAAGAAGCCCGACGACATGGACCCGCGCGCGAAGAAGGACTTCGTCGCCGACTACGACTACGAGTTCGAGGAGAAGCACAAGACCATCTCCGTCACCGAGCGTGGCGTGGAGAAGGCCGAGCGCTTCCTGGGGATCGACCACCTCTACCGGGCTGAGAACGGCCCGCTGGTCAACCACCTGCACCAGGCGCTGAAGGCGGAGTCGCTCTACAAGCGCGACGTCGACTACGCCGTGGTGGACGACCAGGTGCAGATCATCGACGAGTTCACGGGGCGCATCCTCGAAGGCCGCCGCTGGTCGGAGGGCCTGCACCAGGCCATCGAGGCCAAGGAGGGGGTGCGCGTCCAGGAGGAGAACCAGACCCTGGCCACGATCACCCTGCAGAACTACTTCCGCATGTACGACAAGCTCGCGGGGATGACGGGCACGGCGCTCACCGAGGCGACCGAGTTCATGAAGATCTACAAGCTGCCGGTCGTCCAGATCCCGACGAACCGCCCGGCGGTGCGCGCCGACCGCAACGACCAGGTCTACAAGACCAAGGACGGCAAGTGGTCGGCGGTCGCCCGCGAGATCGCCGCCCGCCACGAGGCCGGGCAGCCCGTGCTCGTCGGCACCATCTCCGTGGAGATCTCCGAGCTGCTCAGCGGCCTGCTGCGCCAGCGCGGGATCCCGCACGCGGTCCTCAACGCCAAGCCCGAGTTCGCCGCCCGCGAGGGCTCCGTGGTCGCCGAGGCCGGTCGTCCCGGCGCGGTGACCATCGCCACGAACATGGCGGGCCGCGGCGTGGACATCAAGCTCGGCGGCAACGCCGAGCACCTGACCGAGACCGAGCTGGCCAAGCTCGGCCTGACGCCGGGCGACGAGGACTACGACGAGCAGTTCCAGGCGATCTTCCCCCGCATCGAGGAGCGCATCGCCGCCGACCGCGAGCGCGTCACCGAGGCGGGCGGGCTGTTCATCGTCGGCACCGAGCGCCACGAGTCGCGGCGGATCGACAACCAGCTGCGCGGCCGCGCGGGGCGCCA
>CAXUES010000290.1:0-4363 GCA_964250185.1 uncultured Solirubrobacteraceae bacterium
CCATCAGGTAGGCGCCGAGGTTGGCGTAGCCGAGGCCGAGCTGGCGGAACGCGCGGGCGTTGACGCCGATCTCCTCGGTCGGGTAGCTCGACGGGCCGACGACGATCTCCTGCGCGAGCAGGACGACGTCGACGCAGTGCTCGAAGGTCTCGACGTCGAAGGTGCCGTCGGGACGGCGGAACTTCATCAGGTTCAGCGAGGCGAGGTTGCAGGCCGAGTCGTCGACGTGCATGTACTCCGAGCACGGGTTGGACGCGTTGATGCGGCCCGAGTTCGGCGACGTGTGCCACTGGTTGATCGTCGTGTCGTACTGCACGCCCGGATCGGCGCAGCGCCAGGCCGCCTCGGCGATGTCGCGCATGAGCTCGCGCGCGGGGATCGGGTCGCCGATCGGCTCACCGGTGACGCGGGAGGTCGTGTGCCAGTCCTCGTCGTTCTCGACGGCCAGCATGAAGGCGTCGGAGACGCGGACGGAGTTGTTGGCGTTCTGGTACTGGATCGAGGTGAAGCCGTCACCGTCGATGGACATGTCGAAGCCCGCGTCGCGCAGCGCGAGGGCCTTGTCCTCCTCCTTGGCCTTGCACCAGATGAACTCGCGGATGTCGGGGTGATCGACGTCCAGCACGACCATCTTCGCCGCGCGGCGGGTCTTGCCGCCGGACTTGATGGTGCCGGCCCACGAGTCGGCGCCGCGCATGAAGGAGACCGGGCCCGAGGCGGTGCCGCCCTTGGTCAGGGGCTCCATCGAGCCGCGGATGTTCGAGAGGTTGATGCCCGAGCCGGAACCGCCGCGGAAGATGCGGCCCTCGCGCGTGTTCCAGTCGAGGATCGAGTCCATCGTGTCCTCGACGGACAGGATGAAGCAGGCGGAGCACTGCGGGCTCTCCTCGAAGCCCACGTTGAACCAGACGGGCGAGTTGAACGCCGCCATCTGGTGCAAGAGGATGTAGGTCAGCTCGGCCTCGACGGTGGCGAAGTAGCCCCGGGAGCGGCCCCAGTCGGCGATCGTGCCGGCGACGCGGTCGATCATCTGCTTGACCGAGCGCTCGCGCACGGGGGAGCCGACCTGGCCGCGGAAGTACTTCTGGGCGACGATGTTGGTCGAGTTCTGCGACCACGTCGAGGGGAACTCGACGTCGGCCTGCTCGAAGGACACCCGGTCGCCGAAGCCGATCCGCGCGTCGCGCGTCTCCCACTCCACCGACTCGTAGGGATGCACCCCGGGGGACGTGAAGTACCGCTGGATGCGCAGCGCCTCACCCGGCCGCGCGGGGGCCGCGGCGGTCGTCTCGTCAGGGGTCAAGCTCGTCTGATGCGCGGTCTCCACTGCGTCTCCAGTCTAGGCGTCGGGCCGTGAGGATCGGGCGGCCTCGGGGCGGATGGAGGACCTTCCGGGACGGGTCGGACGGAAGGGCGCTTTGCAGGCAAGAACGCCGTCGGGACGGGCTCAGCGGCCGAGGCGCAGCCAGTCGGAGAACTCCGACCAGGCCGTGGACACCCGCCAGCCCGCTTCGGCCTGCGCGTGGCGGGCGCGGTCGTAGCGGCCGCCCTCCTCGGCGTTGGCCGCGCGCAGGCGCACGAGCAGGAACGCGAGGGCGACCAGCAGCCAGAGCACGGCGAGCAGCACGAGCGCCAGCGGCACGCCGGCGTCGGAGGAGCGCCGCGCCTCGGCCCGCGCGACGGCCCCGTCGGCCAGCGCGGCGTTGGCCACGGCGACGGGCGGCGGCTGCGGGGTGGTGGTCGTCACCGCCGGGGTGGCCTGGCCCGGACCCGGATCGGCGGGCTCGGTGGCGGTGGGCGCGGGCGTGGCCGCCTGGCCCGCCTCGGCGGCTGCCGCGTCGGCGGCGGCACGCGAGCAGGCGCCCGCGGCGCGCGCGTCCAGCGCGCCCTGCAGGCGGTCACGCAGCCCGGGGGCGTACTGCTCCAGCGCGGGGGTGAGCTCCCCGAGCGCCGTGCGCAGGACGGCGGGGGCGGTGCCGCAGGCGTCCACCTCGCCCGTGGCCCGGTAGCGCTCGGCGAGGCGCTGCAGGTCGCCGTCGGCCGCCTGGGCGACCGGGAGGGTGCAGCAGGGCACCGCGGCCAGGAGGACCACGGCCAGCAGGGCGCGGGCGCGACGCATCGAGGCGGCCGATGCTAGCTTCGACCGACCCTTGAGCGTCATGGAGCCCCCACCCGCCGCCCCCGAGGCGGAGGCGGTCGCGGGCGGGCCGGCGCCCGTCGCGCGGACGACCTCGCGCCCCGCCGCGGGGCTGCTGGTGGCGCTCCTGCTCGCCTGCCTGTACGCGGCCTTCGCCCAGGGCGCATCGGCCGACCCGGGTGCCGCGCGCCTCCAGGTCCTCGTGGCCGCCCTCGCCGCGGTCGCCGCCGCGGCCTGGGCCGGGATCGGCGAGCGGATGCGCGCGCGCAGCACGCGGGCGGGCTGGATCGGGCTGGCCGGCGTGAGCGCCTTCGCCGCCTGGTCCGGGCTCTCCCTGGCCTGGAGCGTCGCGCCCGACCAGACCTGGCTGGCCACCAACCAGGCCATCGCCTACGCGCTGATCGTGGGCCTCGGCCTCGTGGTGGGCACCCGCGCGCACCGCGCCGTGGAGCGCGTCGCCCTCGGGCTCCTCGCCGTCGCCGGCCTCGCCGCGATCTACGCCCTGCTGACCCTCGCGGTGCCCGGCCTCGCGCTGGGCGGCCTGCTCGACCTGGACCGCGCGGGCGTGGTCCCGCGCCTCACGGCGCCCGTGGGCACCTGGGAGGGCCTCGGGCTGCTGTGCGCGCTGAGCTTCCCGGTCGCGGTGCGCCTCGCCGCCGATCCCGACCTGCGCGACCGGGCGCGCGGGTCGGCGCTCGCGCTCGGCCTGCTGCTGGCCTGCGTCCCCGGGATCGCCGACGCGCGCGTGGCCTTCCTGGCCGGCGGCGCGGCGATCGTCGTGGCCGTCGTCTGCGGCAGCCGACCCGTGCGGACGCTCGTGATCTCCCTGGCCACGGTGGTGCTCGCCGTCCCCGTCGTCGCGGTCGCCCGCGGCCTCGAGGTCGGCTCCGGGCCCGTGCGCGCGCTCGACGCCCGCGAGTCCGACGGCCTCGTCGTGCTGCTGGTGCTGGTGGGCTGCCTGGCCGCGCTGCTCGGGCTCGCCCTCGTCGCCCGCAAGGCGTTCGGGGAGCCCGGGCGCGAGGTGGCCGAGGAGCGCTTCCCGGCCATGCTCGCGGGCGGCCTCGCCGCGCTGCTCGTGGCCGGCGTCGTCATCGGCGTCACGACGGGCGCCCTGCTCGACGTCGACCAGGGACCGGCCCTGGGGCTGCGCGGCGCGCCCGCCCAGAGCGCGAGCGCCGACCGGTCCACGTGGTGGTCGGAGGCGCTCGGCTCGGCGTCCGACGCGCCCGTCGGCGGCCATGGCGCCGGCTCCTTCGCGGTGGAGCACCGCGAGCGCCGCGCCGAGCCCGTGGAGGTCACCCAGCCGCACTCGCTGGCCATGCAGCTGCTGTCCGACACGGGCGGCGTCGGGTTCCTGCTCCTCCTGGGTGGGCTGCTCGCGCTGGGCTGGGCGGCGACCCGCCGCGTCCTCGCGCTGGAGGACGGCCGGGAGCGCGACCTCGCCGCGGCCCTGCTGGCGATCGCCGCGGCCTGGTTCGTCCACGCCCTCCTGGAGGACGACCTCACGCTGCCGGCGGTGACCGTCCCCGCGCTGCTCGCGCTCGGCGTGCTCGCTGCGCGTCCCTCGCGGCCGCTGCCGGTCCTCGTCCCGCCGCGGCGGGCCATCGTCATCGATCCGCGGGAGGAGTCGCGCGGCCGCGGGACGCGGCTGCTCGTGGTCGCCGTCGCGGCGCTCGCGCTGGCCTGCGTCGTCGCCTCCTCCGTGCTGCCCTCGGTCGCGGCCGACCAGGTCGCCCAGGCGCGCGAGGCCGCGGCCACCGGCACGGCGGCGGGGCTGCAGGAGGGCTCCGCCGACGCCGCCCTCGCCGCGCGGCTGGACCCGCTGAGCGTCCAGCCGCTGCTCGCGGGCGCGGCCATCGAGCAGCGGCGCGGCTCGGTGCCGGCCGCGCGCAGCCTGCTGCTGGAGGCGGTCGGTCGCCAGCCGCGCGACGCGGGCTCCTGGGCGCGCCTGAGCGAGCTGTCCTCGTCGGCGCTCGACTTCGACGGCGCCGCGAGCGCCGCCAAGCGCGCCGCCGCGCTGGACCCGCGCAGCCCGTCGATCCTCGCGCTCGCACGGCGGGCGCAGTCGGGGCTGGTGCCGCCTGCGCTCTCGGCCACGGCGACGGGCACCCCGCTCGGGGACGCCACTGCGGTCGAGACGGTCCCCGGCGGCTGACGCACCGCCTCGGGCTCAGGTCAGCCCGAGCAGCCCGACGAGCAGCGCGATGCCCGCGCCCACCGCCACCA
>CAXUES010000291.1:0-4305 GCA_964250185.1 uncultured Solirubrobacteraceae bacterium
CGTTGGTGTTCGGGCCGGCGTTGGCCATGGCCAGCGCGCCGCGGACGACCTTGTGGTCGTTGAACTCGTCCTCGAACGTGTAGCCGGGACCACCCGTGCCGGTGCCCTCGGGGCACCCGCCCTGGATCATGAAGTCCTTGATGATGCGGTGGAACGAGAGGCCGTCGTAGAACCCCTTGCCGGCGAGGTCCTTGAAGTTCTTGACGGTCTTCGGAGCGGCGTCGTCGAAGAGCTCGAGGACGATGTCGCCCTGGGTGGTCTTCATCGTGGCGGTGGACATGCGGTCCACGGTAGCCACGGCGCCGCGGGCGGCGGCGCTACCCCCGGCCGAGGAGCCTGACGTCGTCGATGGCCACGCGCTCGGCCTGCGCGGGCGGGCGGGTGATCCAGATGACCACGCGCTTGGCGATCTGCCCGCGGCGGGCGAAGCGCACGGTCTGCTTGCCCTCGTCGGCGGAGCGCACGTCGGCGGGGTGCGTCCAGCGGGTGTCAGTGATCTGGCCGGGCAGCGCCGAGCCCTCGGAGGTGTAGATCTCAGCGCGGAAGCCCGGCGTGCTCGTGGTGAAGCGCACCCCGTAGATGCGCTTCTCCTGGGGCAGCGTGATGAGCAGGCCGACCTGCGGGTCCTCGGTGGTGGTCGGCAGCGTCCAGCTCGTGTTCGGATCGCCGTCGAAGGCGCGCGCGGGGTCGTTGGCGGCCGAGCCCTTGCTGTAGGGGTCGTACGTCGTCCCGGGGGCGTCGCCGAGGTCCAGCGCGGTGAGCGGCACGCTCTGCGGCGTCTGGTCGTCCTCCCCGACCTGGTCGGGCGAGGTCGCCGTGGTCGACGGCGTGGTCGACGCGGGCGTGGAGGTGCTCGTGCCCGGCGTCGTGGCCTGCGGGGTGACGGGCGCGACGGGCGTCACGGGGGCTACCGGTGTGACCGCGGGCGTGGAGACGGTCGGGGTGAGGTCGGTCGACGGGACCGACGGGAGGCTCGGCACGGCCGCGCCCGGGTCGGCCGCGGGCGCGGCCGGGTTCGTCTTGCCCGGCAGGTAGGAGGGCGGCACCGCGGCGAGCTGGCCCGGCGTCGTCTGGCCGAGGATCGCCCCGGGGCTCGCGGCGGCGCGCGCGGAGGAGTCCTCCAGCGCGGCGTAGGTCACCACGCCCGCGCCCGCGGCCAGCAGCGCCGTGGCCAGCGCGACGGCGACGGCCGGACGGGCGCCGCGGGGGCGGCCGAGGCGGCCCGGCGCGGCGGCGCCGCACTCGACGCACCAGTCCTGCTCGGGCTGCAGCGCGGCACCGCAGGACTCGCACGCGCGCGGGGTGGCGGGCACCTCCTGCACGGGCTCGGGTGCTGCGTCTGGCTCGTCGACGGCGCTCATGTCCTCTCCGGCCAAGACTGGCAGGTGCCCGCGGAGTTGCGCGTCAGCGCCGGGCGACCTCGAGCTCGAGGGCCTGCCCGCCGAGCTCGGCGCCCTGCACGGCCTGCACGACGTCGTCGACCTCGGCGGCCGGCACGCTCAGCAGCGAGAAGCGGCGCAGGAGCTTGACGTCGCGCACGGCCTCGCCGTCGAGGCCCGCGGCGGCGGTCACGGCGCGGACCACGTCGCCGACCTCGATGCCCGCATCGGCGCCGACCCCGGCCACGAGGCGCACGTAGGCCTCGTCGGGATCGCGCTTGAGCTTGGGCTTCTCGTGGCGGCGGGGCTCCTCGGTGACGGGCTGGGGCGCCGTCGACGCGCCGGGCGACCACGGCGTGAGCTTCATGCCGATGTGCTCCTCGATCGCCTCGAGCTCCTTGCTCTGGCGCGGCTCCACGAAGGTCACGGCGCGGCCCGAGCGGCCGACGCGGCCCGTGCGGCCGATGCGGTGCACGTAGGTGTCCGGCGAGGTGGGCACGTCGAAGTTGACGACGTGGGTCACCGTGGAGATGTCCAGCCCGCGGGCGGCGACGTCGGTGGCCACGAGGATCGGCAGGCTGCCGGCCTTGAAGCTCAGCATCACGCCGTCGCGCGCGCCCTGGCTCATGTCGCCGTGCAGCGCCTTGACGTTCAACCCCGAGTCGCGCAGCTGGCGGTTGAGCTGGTCGCAGCGCACCTTGGTGCGCACGAAGACGATCGCCTGGTCGGGACGCTCGGCCTGGAGCACCTCGACGAGCTTGTCGTTCTTCTCCGGCCCCTTGACGTCCACGACGAACTGCTCGACGGAGTCCACCGTGAGGTGGTCGGACTTCACCTTGACGAGCTCGGGGTCGTACAGGTACCGGTCGGCGAGGTGGCGGATCGGCGGGGGCATCGTCGCGCTGAAGAGCGCGGTCTGCCGGGAGTTGGGCGTGAGCGACAGGATCTTCTCGACGTCGTCGAGGAAGCCGAGGTCGAGCATCTCGTCGGCCTCGTCGAGCACGACGAAGCGGCAGTCGTGCAGCACGAGCGAGTGGCGGGAGATGAGGTCGAGCACCCGGCCGACCGTGCCGACGACCACGTGGCCGCCCGCCTTGAGCTGGGCCTGCTGCGTGCGGATGGGCGCGCCGCCGAAGACGGCGACCACGTCGACGCCCTTGATCTGCCCGTAGGAGCGGATGGCCTGGGTGACCTGGATGCACAGCTCGCGCGTGGGCGTGAGGACGAGCGCCTGCACCTCGCGCACGGTGGGATCGACCTGCTCGATGATCGGCGCGCCGAAGGCGGCGGTCTTGCCCGAGCCGGTCTGCGCCTGCCCGATCACGTCGCGACCCTGGAGCATGTGCGGGATGGCCTGCTCCTGGATGGGAGACGGCTGCTCGTAGCCCAGGTCCGACAGGGCCTGGAGGGTCCCCTCGGAGAGGCCGAGGTCGGCGAAGGTGCTCACGGGGGGATCTTAGTCCTGCTCCGCGCCCCCGGTGGGAGGCGTAGGGTCGGCGATCTCACCGTCGGGGACCCGCACGATGGCGCCCAGCGGTGATCCGCGAGGTCAAGACGCGCGCAAGTCCCCCTAGCAGTGACCAACTCCATGGAGGACGTTCCCTTGTCTCACATCAACATCGACGAGCTCGACCCGTCGGGCGACATCCGCACCATCGCGGACGACGCCGGCGCACTTGACCCCACCGGCGCGACCCGTCGTGGCCTGATGAAGCGTGGCGTCGTCGGCGCCGGCGGCTTCGTCGCCGCCAGCACGATGCTCGGCATGCTGTCCCCGATGGAGGCCTTCGCGGCCGCGTCGTCGGCGCAGAAGGGCGCGTACTCGCGCAACGCCCCGATCAAGCGGAAGGGCAAGCCGACGGCGAACGACGTCAAGATCGGCAACTACGCCCTGACGCTCGAGTACATCGAGGCCGCCTTCTACGCGCTGGCCGACCAGGCCAACTTCCCGGACGCGGACATCGCCGCGGCCGCCAAGGTCCTGGCCACGCACGAGGCCGCCCACGTCAAGGCCCTCAAGGGGATCCTCGGCAAGGCTGCCGTGAAGACCCCCGCGTTCAACACCGACACCGTCGGCAAGCTCCTCGCGGACCAGATCACGTTCATCCGCACGGCCGCCGCGGTCGAGCCCGTCGGCACCGCCGCCTACGCCGGCGCCGGTCCGTACATCTCGAACCTGGCCATCGTCAAGGCCGCGCTCTCGATCCACTCGGTCGAGGCCCAGCACGCTGCGTACACCGCGGCCCTGGCGCTGCAGAAGGGCGCCACGCAGGACATCAACGGCGTCGCCCTCAACCCGGTGCCGAACATCGTCAACCCGGCCTTCTCCTTCAAGAAGACCGTCGGCATCGTCACGTCGCTGGACGTCGTGACGGGCCCGCTCCAGCCGTAGGCAGGAGCGCCTCACCCGCAGGACCCCGACGGCCCCTCTCACGAGGGGCCGTCGTGCGTCGTGGGCTCACTACGCTCCGACGTCCATGAGCCTGACCGTCGTCGGATCCATCGCCTATGACGCCGTGCGCACGCCGGCGGGATCGCGCGAGCGCCAGCTCGGTGGCGCGGCCACCCACTTCGCGCTCGCCGCGTCGTTCTTCGCGGAGGTCCTCCCCGTCGGCCCGGTCGGCGACGACTTCGACGAGGCCTCCTGGGAGACCCTGCGCACCCGCGGCATCGTCACCGACGGCGTGGAGACGATCCCCGGCGGCAAGACGTTCTTCTGGTCGGGGGTCTACTCCGACAACCTCAACGAGCGCGAGACGCTGGAGACCGAGCTCAACGTCTTCGAGACGTTCGACCCGAAGCTCTCCGACGCGGCCAAGGCCTGCGACGTCCTCTTCCTCGCGAACATCCAGCCCGACCTGCAGCGCCAGGTGCGCGAGCAGTGATCCGGCGCCCGCTTCGTCGCGCTGGACTCGATGGACCTGTG
>CAXUES010000292.1:0-4295 GCA_964250185.1 uncultured Solirubrobacteraceae bacterium
TACCTCGGCACGCCGGACGAGCTGCTCGTCGCCGGACGCCTCGACGCGGTGGCCGAGGAGATCGTCCGCGTCCGCCACGAGGCGCGGGAGCGCAAGGGCTGGATGTTCGACACGTACCTGCTCCGCCGGCCCTAGGACCGCAGGACCTTCGCCATCGCCTTGCCCCGCGCGAGCTCGTCGACGAGCTTGTCGAGGTAGCGGATCTCCTGCATGAGCGGATCCTCGATGTCCTCCACGCGGACCCCGCAGACCACGCCGGTGATGAGCCTGCGCGACGGGTGCAGCGCGGGCGCCGCTGCGAAGAACGTCTGGAAGTCCGTGCCCTGCTCGAGCTGCGCGCGCAGCTCGTCGGGGTCGTAGCCGGTCAGCCAGCGCAGGACCTCGTCGACCTCCTCCTGCGTCCGGCCCTTCCGCTCCGCCTTGGCGACGTAGTGCGGGTAGACGCTCGCGACGCTCGTCGTGAAGATCCGGTGCCCGGCCATGCCGGTCAGTCCAGCACAGACACCAGCAGCGCGAGCGCCGCGAAGGCGATCGCGATGACCAGCAGGCCGCCCGCGAGCGTCTGGAAGATGCGGTCGTCGCTCGTGAGCTGCGCGCCCGCAGTCCGGCGGCGGAAGAAGAGCAGGATCGCCCCGCTGCCCGCCACCGCGTAGGCGAGCACGATCGCCGCGCCGAGCGTGCCGTTGAGCAGCGCGATGCCCACGACGACCAGGGCGGCGAGGACCACGGCCATCCCGAGGGCCAGCGCGATCCCCTTGCGCGCCGGCGTCAGGCCACCGCGCACCGGCTCGGGCTCGGGCCGGACCCGCCGGGGGGCCGGCTCGGCGACGGCCCCGGGGTCGGTCGCGGTGCGTGCGCGGGAGCGGCGGCCCATGCCGGCGACGGTACCGCCCACCCCGAGGCGCTAGAGCGCCGCCTGCGTCAGCTCGCCGTCCACCCGGCGCCAGAGGCCGAGCGGGTTCTCGTCGCGCAGCGCGGCGGGCAGGACCGCGGCCGGGGCGTCCTGGAAGCAGACCGGGCGCAGGAAGCGCGCGGAGGCGGTCATCCCGACCGACGTCGTCCCGGGCGCCGTGGTGGCGGGGTAGGGGCCGCCGTGCTGCATGGCCCAGCTCACCGCGACGCCCGTCGGCACCCCGCCGAAGAGCACACGTCCGGCGCGCGCGGCCAGCCGGGGGACGAGCTCGGCGAGCAGCGCCGCCTCGGCGTCGGCCTCGGCGTGGACGGTCGCCGTGAGCTGGCCCTCCAGGACGTCGACGGCGCCGAGCAGCTCGCCCTGCCCCTCGTAGCGGACCAGCACCACCGCGGGACCGAAGCGCTCCTCGCGCAGCTCGGGGTCGGCGACGAAGGCGGTGGCATCCACCGCGTACGCCGCGGCGACGTGGCGGGAGCCCGGGCCGTCGGCAAGGTCCTCGGGTGTGAGCAGGCGGACGCCGGGCCGCGCGGCGAGCGCCTCCAGGCCGGCCCGCAGGCCGTCGAGCAGCCGTGCGTTGAGCAGCACGGGCGCCGGCACGGCGGCCAGGCGCGCGGCGAGGTCGCTGACCAGCGCGTCGCCCTCGACGCCGGCCGGCACGAGCACCACGCCGGGCTTCGTGCACAGCTGCCCCGCCGCGCCGGCGACCGAGCCCGCCAGGAGCTCCGCCAGCGCGGCGCCGCGCGCGGCCACCGCGCCCGGGGTGATGACCAACGGGTTGATCGAGCCCATCTCGGCGTAGACGGGGATCGGCCTCGGCCGGGCCGCGGCGCGGTCGAAGAGCGCGCGTCCGCCGCCCAGCGAACCGGTGAAGGCGACCGCCGCGGCCTCCGGCGCGTCGACGAGCGCCTCGCCGAGCGACGCCTGGGCGCCCTGCACCGCCGCGAACGTCCCCTCGGGCAGGCCCGCCTCGCGCACCGCGCGCAGCAGCACCTCGGCCACCGCGGCGTTCAGGCCGGGCTGCGAGGGGTGGCCCTTGACCACCACGGGGCAGCCCGCGGCCAGCGCCGAGGCGGTGTCCCCGCCCGCGACGCCGAAGGCGAACGGGAAGTTGCTGGCCCCGAAGACGACCACGGGGCCGATCGGGAGGAGCATCCGGCGCAGGTCGGGCCGCGGCGCGACGGGCGCGTCCGGGTCGGCGCGGTCGATGATGACGTCGAGGTGGTCTCCTCGCTCGACCACCTGCGCGAAGGCCTCGAGCTGGAAGGCGGTCCGCTCGAGCTCGCCGACGGAGCGGCCCTCGGGCAGGCCGCTCTCGGCCAGGAAGAGCTCAGCGAGCGCCTCGCGCTCCGCCCGTAGGCCGGCGGCGGCGCCGCGCAGGAACGCCGCCCGGCGGACCGGATCGGCGAGCGCCGGCGAGGCGACGGCCCGCGCGGCGGCCGCGAGGGCATCGCGCGCGTCCTGCTCGCTGCTCGCGGTGACCTGACGGAGCTCCTCGCCCGTGCGAGGATCGGTGGCGACGAGGGCGGCAGCGGCCATGCCCTTGACGCTAACAGGTACGCGTGGTGTACCATCGGCCACGTCGTGTGGACCGAGGAGCAGACCGACTGGCTGCGCACGCCGCAGCGCTACGAGCGCATCGCCGCCCGCCTGGCCGCCGACGTCCGCTCGGGCCTGCTCGCCCCGGGCGAGCGCCTGCCCGGGGAGCGCGAGCTCGCCCGCCGCCTGGAGGTCTCCCGGTCCTCCGTCCGCGAGGCGATCGCCGCCCTGGCCCTCGAGGGGGTCGTGGAGACCCGTCCCGGCTCGGGCACCTACGTCGCCGAGGACGGCCACGAGCGCGCCCGCGGCCTGGCCGAGTCGGGCCGGCCCGTCGCCGTGCCCGCCGACGCCTCGCCCTCGGCGCTGCTCGAGGCGCGCCTGGCCATCGAGCCCGAGCTCGCGGCGCTCGCCGCCGCCCGCGGCCAGCGCGACGAGATCGCCGAGACGCTCCTCGAGCGCATGGAGGCCGTGGACGACGCGAGCTCGGCCGAGGGCCGCGTGGCCTGGAACGACGCCGACCGGCGCTTCCACCTCCAGCTCGCCCGGATGACCGGCAACCCGGTCCTCGGCGCGCTGGCCGAGCACATCGCCGCGCTCATGGACCAGCCCCTGTGGCAGTCGCTGCGCGACGAGTCCGTGGCCGTCAGCGGCCGGATGGCGCTGCACGTCGCCGAGCACCGGATGATCTACGAGGCCGTCGTCGCCGGCGACGCCGCGGCCGCCCGCTTCCTCTGCACCCAGCACATCCACCGCGTGCGTCGCTACATGACGCTCGACTGACCCACGAGATCAGGAGCACCACCATGAGCACCCTGCGCTTCCCCGGCGTCATCCCCGCCGTCCAGACCCCCTTCGGCGCCGACGGCTCCATCGACCACGCCGCCCTGGCCGCCAACGTGCGCAAGATGCTCGACGGCGGCGTCGACGGCTTCGTCGGCTGCGGCACGATGGGGGAGGCGCAGTCGCTGTCGGCCGAGGAGCGCCGCTCGGTCATCGCCACCATCGTCGAGGCCACCGAGGGCCGCGTCGCGGTCACCGCCGGCGTCTCCTCCGAGACACCCGCGCTGTCGGCGCGCTACGCCGCCGACGCGGCCGCCGCCGGCGCGACGTCGGTGATGGCGCTCCCGTCGCTGGGCTACGGCGGCGACGAGGACGAGGTCGTCGCCTGGTACGCCGCGCTCGCCAAGCAGACCGACCTGCCGATCATGGCCTACAACAACCCCAAGGCGTCCGGCACCGACATGCGCGCGGCGCTCATCGTGCGCATCGCCGAGGAGGTCGAGCAGGTCGTGGCCATCAAGGAGTGCTCGGGCGACGCCCGCCGCATCCCGGACATCATCCACGCGACCCAGGGCCGCATCGAGGTCCTCGTGGGCGGCGACGACTGGGCCCTGGAGGGCTTCGCCGCCGGCGCCACGGGCTGGATCAGCGGCGTCGCGGTCTGCGCGCCCGAGGTCTGCCGCGCGCTCTACGAGCACGTCCGCGACGCCGACCTCCCGGCCGCCCGCGAGGACTACGCCCGCCTGCTCCCGCTCGCCCACCTCGACATGACCACGAAGCTCGTGCAGTACTTCAAGGCCGCCCAGGACCAGCTGGGCTACGTCGGCGGCCCGGTCCGGATGCCGCGCCTGCCGCTGAACGCCGCCGAGGTCGCCGTCCTCGACGCCGCCGTCGCCCGCCTGACCCAGGGGGTCGCGGTCCCCGCATGAGGGCACGCCGGGCGATCTCCGCGGTGGACTCCCACACCGAGGGGATGCCGACCCGGGTCATCACCGGAGGCGTCGGCGTCATCCCGGGTGCGACGATGGCGGAACGGCGGCAGTGGTTCATGGACAACTCCGACGAC
>CAXUES010000293.1:0-4294 GCA_964250185.1 uncultured Solirubrobacteraceae bacterium
GGGGACCTCCACCCGCACCGGGAGGACGTCGTCGGGGTCGGGCCCGAGGACGTCCGCCCACGCCCGCAGCTCCCAGCCCACCCGGGCGTGCGGGGGCGCCTCCATCGAGGGCAGCGCGTCGGCGGGCAGGACGAGGGCGAAGCCGAAGGCGGCGCCGTCGGCCAGCGCGCCCCGGGCGAGCACCTCCTCGCCGGCCACGACGGGCGAGGTCACGTAGTCCGGTGAGCGCTCGACGAAGGCCAGGCGGACGTGCAGCGTGCGCACGTCGCCGCCGCGGGCGACGCGGACCACCCCGCGCACCGCGTCGCCCGGACGCCACGGCCCGTGCCCGTCGAGCTCCACCCCGAGCTCGATGCGCCCGGAGAACGGGCTCCTCACGGCGCCACCCACACGGCCACGGGCACCGAGGTGCGGCGGCCGCCGCGCACGCGCGCCGCGACCGCCCAGGCGAAGGAGACCGCGTCGCCCTCGTAGGAGCACGGCGCGTCGGCGGGCACGACGAGCGACGCGCCGGCGCTCGACGCCGGCGTCCACGCCTCGCGGGCCGGCGCGACGCGGGTGCGGCGCGAGCTCGACGAGCCGCCGTCGGTCGACGAGGTGCGCACCTGCACGTCGTAGCGGACCTGGCAGACCAGGCCGACCTCGAGGTCGGCGGTGCCCACGGGCGCGTCGACGCGCACGCGCAGCTCGTCGCCGCGGCGCAGCTCGAGGCGCTCCGGCGTCGCCGTCACGTCGGCGAGGCGCCGGGGTCGCGCGCGCCGCCAGGTCACCACCGCGAGGCTGGTGCAGATGGCGAACACGAGCACGCCGACAGCCACGAACGGCGCCCCGATCGCGCCGCCGCCCGAGGAGAGGACGAGCAGCCCGATCCCCCCGAAGACGACCAGGAAGGAGACGGCGAAGAAGGCCAGGAGCGGCAGCAGGCACCCGACCGCCACCCGCCCGAAGCGGCTGCGGCGGGTCTGCGGGCCGGGGTCGTGGCCCGCGGGCAGGTGGGGGTGCGCTGGGGTCCGTGCCACGGTCTGGCGGCGCAGGCTACCGGCGCCGCCCACGCTGGCGCCTCGGCCGCTGACACCTTGTGGGACGATCTCGCGATGCCTTCCGCGGACTACGTGATCGTCGGCGCCGGCTCGGCCGGCTGCGTCCTGGCCAACCGGCTCTCGGAGGACCCGTCGACCTCGGTGCTGCTGCTCGAGGCCGGCGGCCAGGACCGCTCCATCAACATCAAGGCGCCCGCCGCCTTCGGCAAGCAGTTCAAGTCCAAGCTGGACTGGGACTTCTCCACCGACCCCGAGCCGGGCTGCGACAACCGCGAGATCTTCGTGCCGCGCGGCAAGTCGCTCGGCGGCTCGAGCTCGATGAACGCGATGCTCTACGTCCGCGGCCGGCCGCTCGACTACGACCTGTGGGAGCGCGAGGGCGCGACGGGCTGGGGCTGGGACGCCGTGCGGCCCTACTTCCTGCGCTCGGAGCACAACGAGCGCGGCGCCTCGGAGCACCACGCCGTCGGCGGCCCGCTCAACGTCATGGACGAGCGCTCCCCGCGCCCGCTCACGCGCGACTTCCTGGCCAGCTGCGAGGCGGCCGGCATCCCCTACGTCGACGACTACAACGGCCCGGAGCAGGACGGCTGCTCGCTCGCCCAGGTCACCCAGAAGGACGGCAAGCGCTTCTCCACGGCCGACGCCTACCTGCGCCCGGCGCTGGGCCGGCCGAACCTCACCGTGGTCACCGGCGCGCAGGTGCTCGGGCTGGAGTGGCGCGGGGAGCGCGTCACCGGCGTGCGCTACGCCACGGGCCGCCGCAGCCGCGAGGCCGTCGCCGAGGCCACGCGCGAGGTCATCCTCTCCGCGGGCACGCTGAACTCCCCGCAGCTGCTCATGCTCGCGGGCATCGGCCCGGCGGAGCAGCTGCGCGCGCTGGGCATCGACGTGCGCGTGGACGCCCCGGGCGTCGGCGAGAACCTCCAGGACCACCCCTACGTCGGCGGTGTCTGGGACGTGCCCTCCGGCGGCGGCTCGCTGCTGGACGCCGACACCCCCAAGGCGCTGGCGGAGTGGCTCGCGCGCAAGTCCGGCCCGCTCACCAGCTCGGTCTGCGAGGCCTTCGCCTTCGTCCGCTCCCGGCCCGGCCTGCCCGCCGCCGACCTGCAGTTCCACTTCGCCCCGGCCTACTTCGTCGACAACGGCTTCGAGGAGTACGAGGGCCACGCGGTGACCTTCGGCGGCGTGCTCGTCTCGCCGAAGTCCCGCGGGCACGTGCGCCTGCGCTCGGCCGACCCGCGCGACAAGGTCCGCATCCTCACCAACTCGCTCACCGAGCCCGAGGACGTCGCCGCCCTGGTGGCCGGGCTGAGGATCGCCCGCGAGATCGCCGCCTGCGAGCCCTTCGGCTCCAAGCTCGGCCGGGAGATCTACCCGGGCTCGGAGGTGGTCGACGACCTCGACCTCGAGGAGCACACCCGCCGCAACGTCGAGCTGCTCTACCACCCCGTGGGCACCTGCCGCATGGGCGTCGACGACGAGGCCGTGGTCGATCCGGAGCTGCGCGTGCGCGGCGTCGAGGGGCTGCGGGTCATCGACGCGTCGGTCATGCCGCTCGTCCCCGGCGGGAACACCAACGCGCCGACGATCATGATCGCCGAGCGCGCCGCCGACCTCATCCGCGGGCGCGTCGCGACGCCGCAGCTCGCGGCGACGGCCTAGGGGCGCAGGCCGTCGAGCGCGAACGCGACGACGAGGGCGGGCGCGTCGGCCGCGGGCAGGCGCCCCGCGGCCACCTCCTCGAGCGCGCCCATGAGCAGCGCGCCGAGCGCGGCGCTGACGAAGGCGGGGGAGAGCGCCGCGGAGAGCTCCCCGGCCGCCTGGCCGCGCGCGACGAGCGCCTCGGTGCGGGCACCGAGCGCGGCGATGCGCCCGTCGATGTCCGCGGCGGCCTCGCGCTCGACGCCGCTGAGGAAGCGGTAGCGGTCCCCGACGGCCAGGCACGCCTCGACGAGCCGGGCGAGCGCCTCGGGCGCCGGCCCGTCGTCCAGGCCGGCGGCGTCGATGCCCGCCTCGAGGTCGTCGATGACCCGGGCGTGCAGCGCCTGCAGCAGCGCCGCGCGGGTCGGGAAGTGGCGGTAGAGCGTCGCGCGCCCCACGCCGGCGCCCTCGGCGAGCTCGCCCATGCCCGCCGACGGCGCGGCGGCGAGCACGCGGGCGGCGCCCTCCAGGATGCGCGCCTCGTTGCGCCGCGCGTCGGCGCGGCGTCCGGCCGGGGCGAGCATCACACGGCGACGGGCTCGTCGACCACGCGACCGCGCGTGACGACCAGGGCGAGGCCGACCGACAGCAGCGACAGCACCACGCCGACCCACAGGGCCGCGTGCAGGCCGCTCATGAAGGCCTGCTCGGTGGCCCGGGTGATCGCCTCGGCGAGCTGCGGCGGGGTGGAGGACGTGACCGGCGCGACGCCCTGGCCGATGACGTCGGTGACCTTGCCCAGCTCGGTGGCCGCCTGCGGGGGCAGGCCGGCCGAGCGCACCGCGTCGGGCAGCGCGCTGCCGACCGCCGAGACGATGACCGAGCCGAGCACCGCGGTGCCGAGCACGCCGCCGAGCTGGTTGGCCGTGGACTGCAGGCCGCCGGCGATGCCGCCCTGCTCCACCGGCGCGTTGCCGACGATCGCCTGCGTGGTGGCCACGATGACCAGGCCGAAGCACAGCCCGATGCCGAGGTAGAAGGGCCACTGGGCGCCGTAGCCCGAGTCGGCCTCCAGGAAGGTCAGGCCGAAGAAGCACGCGGCGAGCAGGAGCATCCCGGCCACGAGCGGCGGCCGCGGGCCGAACCGCTCGGTGAGGTAGCCGCCCAGCGGGGCGGAGACGACGAAGGTCGCGGTGAGCGGCAGGAGCCGCACGCCGGTCTGCACGGGCGAGTAGCCGTGGACGTTCTGCAGGTACAGGCCGACGAAGAACAGCAGCCCGAAGAGCGCGAAGAACCCGACGACGACGAGCGCCGTGCCCGCCGACAGGGAGCGCGAGCGGAAGATCGAGAGCGGCAGGAGGGGGTGCTCGGCCTGCGCCTCGCGCGCCACGAAGAGCCCGAGCACGACGAGGCCGCCGATGACGAAGCCGATCGTGTACAGCGAGCCCCAGCCGTTGTCCTGGGCCTTGATGATCCCCCAGATCACCGCGAAGAGCCCGGCCGAGAGCAGGGCGACGCCGGCCAGGTCGAAGCCGCCGACGTCCTGCGGGTCGCGCGACTCCTGCACCCAACGGAGGGCGACGACGGTGGCCAGCAGGCCGAGCGGCAGG
>CAXUES010000294.1:0-4237 GCA_964250185.1 uncultured Solirubrobacteraceae bacterium
GGGCGTAGGCCTCGACGAGGTCCGTGAGCTCCTTCGGGCGGCCGGAGAACGTGAGGTAGCGGATCGTCTCGGCGTCGATCGGGAAGATCGCGCAGGTCGAGCCGAACTCCGGGCTCATGTTGCCGATGGTCGCGCGGTCGGCCAGGGGGAGGTTGGCGATCCCCTGGCCGTAGAACTCGACGAACTTGCCCACGACGCCCTTCTTGCGCAGCATCTGCGTGACGGTGAGGACGAGGTCGGTCGCCGTGGCGCCCTCGGGCAGCTCGCCGTGCAGGCGGAAGCCGATGACCTGCGGGATGAGCATCGACATCGGCTGGCCGAGCATCGCGGCCTCGGCCTCGATGCCGCCGACGCCCCAGCCCAGCACGCCGAGGCCGTTGACCATCGTCGTGTGCGAGTCGGTGCCGACGAGCGTGTCGGGGTAGGCGCGGCCGGTCTTGTCGTCGACGAAGACGGTGCGGGCCAGGTACTCGAGGTTGACCTGGTGGACGATGCCGGTGTCGGGCGGGACGACCGAGAAGCCGTCGAACGCCGTCTGGCCCCAGCGCAGGAACTGGTAGCGCTCCTCGTTGCGCTCGAACTCGCGGTCGGCGTTGATCTGGAAGGCCTGGCCGGAGCCGAAGGCGTCCACCTGCACGGAGTGGTCGATGACCAGCTCGGCCGGGACGAGCGGGTTGATCTTGGCCGGGTCGCCGCCGAGGGCGGCCATCGCGTCGCGCATCGCGGCGAGGTCGACGATCGCGGGCACGCCGGTGAAGTCCTGCATGACCACGCGGGCGGGCGTGAAGGCGATCTCCTTGGAGGGATCGGCCTTCGCGTCCCAGGTGGCGAGCGCCTCGATGTCGGCGGCGTCCACGGAGCCGTTGCCCTCCGTGCGCAGGAGGTTCTCCAGGAGGACCTTGAGGCTGAAGGGCAGGCGGGCCACGTCGAACTTGGCCTGCAGGGCGTCGAGGCGGAAGACCTCGAGCTCGCGGTCGCCCACGGTGAGGGTGGACTTGGCGCCGAAGGAATCGGGATGGGTGCTCATGGGTGCAGTGCTCCTTGGTTACGGCAGCAGGACGAAGGGCTCGCCGTCGCGGGTGCGGACGGCGTCGAAGGTCTCGGGGTCGAGCGTGGCGATGCGGGCGGTGCGCGCCACGGGGGCGAGCGCGAGCAGCGAGGCGTCGGTGAGGCCGAGGGCGGGGCGCTCGCGGGCGATGGCGACGGTCTCGGCCATCGCGGTGGACCACCAGCGGACGGTGACGGCGCCCGAGTCGAGGTCCTCCAGGAGCGCCACGGTGTGGTCCTTCCCCCAACGCGTCGCGATGAGGCGCTCGAGGTCGGCCACGGCCAGCGGCGTGGTGACGAGCTCCTCGTCGACCGCCTCGTAGAGGGCGGCGGCCGGCGCGTGCCCGGGGTGGCCCGGGTCGTAGAGGCCCAGCAGGAAGGAGCTCGAGACGACGAGGGTCACCGCGCGCCCAGCGCCCCGACCTGGATGCGCGGGCGGGCGGGCCGGCTGACGACGCCGGCCAACGAGGTGCGGATGAGCTCGGCCTTGGTCACGCCGTCCTCGGCGGCCCGGCGGGCGAGGGCCTCGTCGAGGTCGGCGTCGAGGTAGATGCTCGTCTTCTTCAGCTCGCCCACGGCACGTAGGGTACCACCCTACGTGCCGGTCCGTCCACCCTACGTGGCGGAGTAGTGCGCCTCGTCGGAGGATGAGGAGGCGGAGGCGGCGGGCTCGGCGCGCAGCAGGCGGGCCGTGGTGAGGATCGCCAGGATCGTCATGAGGATCGCCGAGATGACGCACCACATGCACCAGGCCTCGATCGAGACGGCCTCGCGGTAGGTGAGGTACATCGAGAAGCCGAAGCCGCCCAGCGCGATCGCCGCGCCCGCGAGCAGGCCGAGCTCGCCGCGCACGAAGAGCGAGCCGAGCAGCGCGACGTAGCCGATGAGCCCCAGCAGCGCGACGGGCACCCCGGCGAGCTTGGACCAGTCGCTCTTCTGGACGACCTCGCAGCCGTGCACCACGGCGCAGATCGAGCTGGCGCCCGTGTAGTGGATGACCGTGAGGTAGCCGGCGACCGCGATCCCGAGGACGCTGACGAGCGCGATCGCGACGGCGAGGGGCCGGCTGCCGGTCATGAGCCGACGGCCGCCGTCTTCAGCGCGGAGGAGATGCCGGCCGCGTCCTGGAAGTTGCCGATCGACTGCAGCTTGCCCGAGCCCGCCTGCGACCACAGCGTCGGCGTGCCGGTGGCGCCGTTGTCTTGGACGTACTTGGTCTGCCTGGACACCTCGTCGTTGACGACCTTCAGCTTCATGTCGGCCATCACCTCGTTCACGTCGAGGCCGGCGGCGCCGGCGATCTTGCGCAGGTAGGCGTCGGTCATGTACCCCGAGTTCTCGGTGCCCTGGTTGCGGTAGATGAGCTCGAGGGCCTGGAAGGCGCGGTTCTGGCGCGCCGCCGCGACGGTGAAGAGCGCGCCCCTGGCCGAGTCGTCGCCGATGAACGGGAACATGCTGAGCTGCACCTTGGCCGTGCCGGGGCGCACCGAGCTCTCCAGCACGGCCGGCAGCGTCGTCTCGGAGTAGCTCTTGCAGACCGGGCACTGGGGGTCCTCGGCCTGGTGCAGCGTCGCCGACGCGGTGCTCGTCCCGAGCACCATCCCCTTCTGCGGGATGCCGTCGAACATGGCGTTGGTCTCCGTCACGCCGACCACATCGGAGGCCGGATCGGCCGCGGCGCCCTGGGAGCCGCTGTCGCCGCTGGAGGAGATGAGGATCGCCGCGACCACCACGATGGCGGCCAGGGCGACCACGCCGCCGAGCAGGCTCAGGCGGCGCTTGCGCTGGTCGGCGGCGGCGGCCTTGCGCTCGGCTTCGACGCGCTGGGCGCGGGCGGCCTCGCGGCGCTCCTTCTTGCTCTGGTTCGGTTCGCTCATGGCAGTCGGGGAGGATGGCAGCGCAACATCAAGGCGCGCGCAACCGCTCGTGCCATCCGGCGCGTACACCAGCCATGGAGCGCGTCTGGGAGTACCCCCGCCCGCCGGCCCTCGTCCCGTGCGAGCGACGGGTGCGCATCGAGCTCGGCGGGGTGTTCATCGTGGACTCGACCGACGCCCTGCGCGTGCTGGAGACGAGCCATCCCCCGACGATCTACGTGCCGCCGGGCGACGTCGCCTCGGGCGTGCTCGCGGAGTCCGGCGGCCGCGGCTCGCTGTGCGAGTTCAAGGGCCGCGCGACCTACTTCGACGTCGCCCACGGCGGGCGGGTGGAGCGCCGCGCGGCCTGGGCCTACCGCGATCCCACGCCCGCCTTCGCCGCGCTGCGCGACCACCTGTGCTTCTACCCCAGCCTCATGGACGCCTGCTGGCTCGACGAGGAGCGGGTGCGCGCGCAGGAGGGCGACTTCTACGGCGGCTGGATCACCGACGACGTCGTCGGGCCGTTCAAGGGGGCGCCGGGGACGTTGGGCTGGTAGCTAACGCAGCTGCAGGATGCCCAGCCCGCAGGCGTCCTTGTAGACGAGCGCGTCGCCGTCGGTCCCCGGCGTCGCGTGGGCGTTGAGGACCATCCCCTGCAGCTCGGGGTGGGCGGGCAGCCACTCCTCCAGCGCGCGGGCGACGCCGCCCTCGCCCGTCGGGTCGAAGCCCGCGGCGAACGGGCTGGCGTCGTGGAGCAGCACCATCGCGCCCGTCGGCAGGTGCGGCGTCCAGAGGTCCAGCTCGGCCTTCGTGTGGCCGTAGGCGTGCGAGGAGTCGATGAGCAGGAGCTCGGGGGCGCCGCCGAGCGCGCCCTCGGCGGCGGCGGGACCGGCCGGGTCGGCGGAGTCGGCGGTGACGACCTCCACGTGGGCGGCGAGGCCCGCGGCGCCGATCCACCGCTGCGTGAAGGCGCTCGCCGCGGGGTCGAGGTCGATCGTGCGCAGCAGCGGCCGCGACGGGCGGGGCTCCATCGTGCGCAGCAGGAAGCCGAGCAGGAGCGCGGAGTAGCCGTAGTAGTGGCCGAGCTGCACGATCCGGGTGACCCCCGAGCCCCTCGGCCGCCACGGCTCGCCGCATCCACCCGGCGATCCGCCGCTCGGCGCCCGTCTCGGCGAACCAGCCCTCCATCACCGCCCACTCCTCCTCGCGCAGCGACGCGTACAGCGGCGGCACGTAGTCCGTGGCGCGCAGGCGGTGCCACCAGTAGCGGTCGTGGTCGCGCGTGCGGAAGCTGCGCGAACGGTCCGGCCCCGCCGCGGTGGGCACGGCGG
>CAXUES010000295.1:0-3436 GCA_964250185.1 uncultured Solirubrobacteraceae bacterium
CCGGCCAACGCGCTCGGGCTCGCCGAGGCCGTCCTGGCCGAGCACGGCCGGGTCGACGTGCTCGTCAACGACGCCGCGGTGCGCGACGACGCGCTCGTCGCGCAGGCCACGCTGGAGGACGTCGACCGCGCCTTCCAGGTCAACGCGCTCTCCCCCTTCCTGCTCGCGGGCGCGCTCGTGGAGCAGATGGCCGAGCGGGGCGAGGGCGTCGTGGTCAACCTCGTCGCCCCGGTCGTGGCGCCGGGCCGCCGCGGGATGGGCGCCTACGCCGCGTCCAAGGCCGCGCTCGCCTCCCTCACCCAGACCCTGCGCATGGAGGCCGGCGGGCGGGGCGTCGCCGTCTTCGGCTTCGATCCGGGCTGGGTGCGGACCGACCTCGCGCCGGACGGCAAGGAGGAGCCGGAGCCCGTGGCCGAGCGCCTGGTCGCCCACATCGAGGAGGCGCCCCGCAAGGCGCGCGAGGCGCTGAGCTAGGCCCTAGCCGAGCGTGGCGGGCTGCGCGACGACGCGCCGGTCCCGGCGCGTGGCCAGCACGACGCCCGCGATGACGAGCGCCAGGCCGATCACGACGACAAGCGGCAGCGACTCGTCGTTGAAGGCCACGCCGAGCAGGACGGCCACCACCGGGTTGAGGTAGGTGACCAGCAGCGCGCGGATCGGCCCCACGCGGCGGATCAGCGCGAGGAACGCGCACAGCGCGACCGCCGTGGCGCCCAGGCCCAGGATGAGCAGGCCGGCCACCGTGCGGCCGCTCAGGGCCTGGTCGGGGAGCTGCAGCACGAGGGCGAGCACGACGATCACCGGGACCGCGGGGGCGACGCCCATCGTGGCGGCCACGAGCGTCGGCGTCTTGCCGTAGTGGCGGCGCACCACGAGCCCCGACGTGGCGTAGGCGGCGGCCGCGACGAGCAGCGCGAGCGCCGCGAGCGCCTGCTCCAGGCTCCCCACGGAGCGCAGCCCGACGACCAGGCCGACCCCGGCGATCCCCACCGCCAGGCCGACGGCCTGCAGGCCCGTGGGGCGGTCGGCCGGGTTGGAGATCCCGGAGATCGCCGAGGCGAAGAGCGGCGCGGAGCAGACGAGCACGCTGGCCAGGCCGGTCGGGACGTGCTGGAGCGCCAGCGCGATGAGGACGAAGGGCAGGACGGTCTGCAGCGTGGCGAGCTGCAGCGCCGGCCACGGGCGCGCGCGCAGCTCGCGCGCCGCCTCGCGCAGCCGTCCCGCGAAGGCCAGCGCCACGCCGAGCGCGAGCGTCCCGATGACGCTCTGCGCGGCGACGATGGCCAGCGGCCCGAGGTCGTCCAGCGCCCACGCCGTGGGCAGGTAGGAGCCGCCGCGCAGGAGCGCGACGAGCAGCAGCAGGGCGAGGGCGGCGGCGGGCACGGGCGCGGCTAGGTCGTGCGCAGCAGCAGCGCGGCCCACTCGCCGCTCTCGCGCCGCGCGGCCTCCTGCAGGCCGTGCGAGCGCAGGAACGCCGCGGCGACCTCGTCGGCCTCCTCGCGCAGCAGCCCGGAGGCGATGAGGGCCTGGGGCGTGGCGCCGCCGCCGAAGCCCTCCTCGCTCACCGTGAGCAGCAGCGGGCGCAGCAGGTTGGCCAGCACGAGCGGCTCGCCGTGGCCGGGGACGGGCCCGTCGCGCAGCAGGTCGTGGCGGAAGGCGTCCACCTCGACGCCGTTGACGGCGGCGTTGGCGCGCGTGGCGTCCACCGACTCGATCTCGAAGTCCAGGCCGCGCACCGGGCCGAAGCCGAGCTGCGCGGCCGCGATGCCGAGCACGCCGGAGCCGCAGCCCACGTCCAGGACGGCGCCCTCAGGCGGCAGCTCGAGCAGGAGCTCGAGGCACAGGCGCGTGGTGTGGTGCGCGCCGGTGCCGAAGGCCTGGCCCGGGTCGATGACCACGTCGAGGCGCTCCCCCACCGGCGCGTCGTGCCACGGGGCGCGGACGTGGAGGCGGTCGCCGATGTCGATCGGGCGGTGGAAGTCGCGCCAGGCCTGCGCCCAGTCGTCGGCGACCTCCGTGGTGACGATCTCCACGAGCGCGCCGCCTGCGGCCGCCTCCAGGTCGGGCAGCGAGGGGAGCTCGCCCTCCGAGCCGTAGACCGCGTACTCGATGCGGTCGCCCAGGTCGACCTCCTCGACGCCGCTCGGCGCGAGGTGCAGCAGCTCGGCGAGCGCCGCCTCGGCGTCCGCGCGCGTGACGCGGACGGCGAGGCGGATCATCGTCCGTGGCCGCCGAGCAGCCGGCGCAGCTTGCCCAGCACGGGCTCGTCCCCGGTGCCGTGCTCCGGGCCGAGCGAGTCGGCGAGCTCGCGCATGAGGCGCTTCTGGTCCTTGGAGAGGTGCTTCGGGACGACGACGTTGACCACGGCGCGCAGGTCGCCGGAGCGCCCCGGGCGGCGCAGGTCGGGCATGCCGCGGCCCTTGAGGGCGAGGATCTCCCCGGGCTGCGTGCCCGCGGGCACCTCGAGTGGCTCGGGGCCGTCCAGCGTGGCGACGTCGAGCTCGGCGCCCAGCGCGGCTAGCGGCGCCGCGACGTCGAGCACCGTGACGAGGTCGTTGCCGTCGCGGACGAAGCGCTCGTCCGGGCGGACGTGGACCTGGACGTAGAGGTCGCCGGCCGGGCCGCCCGCCTCCCCGGCGTGGCCGCGGCCGGTCACCCGGATGCGCTGGCCGTCGTCGATGCCCGCGGGCACGTCGACGCTGAGGGTCTGGCGGGAGCGCTCGCGGCCCTGGCCCCGGCACTGGCGGCAGGGCTCCTTGGGGACCTTGCCGGTGCCCTCGCAGACGTCGCACTCGACGGTGCGCACCACCTGGCCGAAGGGCGACCGGGCCACGGCCTGCAGGCGCCCCTGGCCGCCGCAGCGCTCGCAGGTCTCGATGGGGGTGCCGGGCTCTGCCTGGTTGCCGTGGCAGCGCCCGCAGAGCTCCACCACGTCGAAGCTGACCTCCACGGCGGCGCCGCGGGCGGCCTGGACGAGGTCGACGTCGGCCTGCACGCCGATGTCGCCGCCCTGGCGCGGGCCGCTGCGACCGCCGCCTCCCCCGCCGCCGCCGCCGAAGAACGCGTCGAAGAGGTCGGAGATCGAGCCGAACCCGTCCATGTTCGGCGCGCCGCCGGGCGAGCCGCGCAGGCCCTCGTGGCCGTAGCGGTCGAAGGTCGCGCGCCGGTCGGCGTCGGAGAGGATCTCGTAGGCCTCCGCGGCCTCCTTGAACTTCTCCTCGGCCTGGGGGTCGTGCGCGTTGACGTCCGGGTGCAGCGTCCGGGCGAGCTTGCGGAAGGCCTTCTTGACCTGGGTCTCGTCGGCGTCGCGGGGGACGCCGAGCACGTCGTACGGGTCGCGGGGCATCGTGGCCATCGGTCCGCAGCACGGTAGTGCGGGCGCGTCAGTCGTCCTCGTAGACGTCCTCGACGAAGCGGGAGAGCTGCACCGCGGCCT
>CAXUES010000295.1:3446-4215 GCA_964250185.1 uncultured Solirubrobacteraceae bacterium
CGGATCAGCCCGAAGTCCTCCTGGAGCAGGCAGAGCTGCACCGCGGCCTCGCGGACCGACGCCATGACGCCGGGGTAGTGCATGGAGCGCGGCCCGATGACCGACACCGTGCCGAGCTTGCGGGCGTTCAGCCCATAGGCCGCGCCGACCACGGTGAGGGTCTGCAGCGCGGGCGCCTCGTTCTCGGCGCCGATGCGCACGAGCACGTCCCCGCGGGCGCCCGTGGAGAGCGCGGCCTGCAGCACGCCGAGCATCGACACGCGCCGCTCGAGCATGGTCAGCAGCTCGTTGATCTGGGAGAGCTCCCCCAGGCGGTGCTCCGCCAGCAGGCGACCGGCGCCCTCCACGTAGAGGGAGTCCTCCGCCGTGGCCGCCAGCTCAGTGAACGCGGGCGCCAGCGACTCCAGGAAGCCGCGCTCGGTCGGCCCGAGGCCCGCGTCGGAGAGCCGCGCGCGCAGGGTGCGGGCGCCGAGGCCCACGCCGGTCAGGCGGCCGTTGAGCTCGTCGGCGGCCCAGGAGACCAGGCCGGCGTCCACGGGCGCCTCGAAGGTGAAGACCCGCTTGGAGACCCCGCCCGTCGACGTGATGATCACGACCATCAGGACCTGCGGCTGCAGCGCGAGGACCTCGATGTGGCGGATGGTCGCCGTGTCGATCGGCGGCGCGGAGACGAGCGCGAGGAGGTTGGTGACCTGCGAGAGCGTCTCGGTGGTCGCGCGCATGGCCTCGTCGACCTCGCGGCGGATGAGCCGCAGGCCGAGGTCGGGGG
>CAXUES010000296.1:0-4208 GCA_964250185.1 uncultured Solirubrobacteraceae bacterium
CATCCAGGCGCTCAACGGCGGCACGTGGCAGACGTTCCGCACCCCGACGACGCGCGCCGACGGCACGTTCAGCCAGCCCTACCGCTTCCTCGGGAAGGGGCCCTACCGCATCCGGGCGCTCGTCAAGGAGCAGGGCGGCTTCCCGTTCGAGCAGTCGGTCTCCCCCGTGCGGATCGTGCGCTTCGGGCGCTGAGACCGGCCCGCTAGGCGGTCGTCGCGCCGCGCTGCGCGGCGACCTCCCCGGCCACGCGCGCCGCGAACGCCGCGACGTCCTGCGCGCCCTCGTCGCCCTCGCCCCGGTGGCGGCGGACGCTCACGGTCCCCTCGTCGGCCTCCCGGTCGCCCACGACGAGCATGTAGGGGACCTTGCGCAGCTCCGCCTCGCGGATCTTGCGCCCGACGGACTCCGTGCGGTCGTCGAGCTCGGCCCGCAGGCCCGCGTCGACGAGCGCCGCCCGCGCCGCCGCGGCGGCCTCCACGTGGCGGTCGGCGATCGGCAGGACGATCGCCTGGACCGGTGCGAGCCACAGCGGCAGCTCCCCGGCGGTGTCCTCGATGAGCATGCCGATGAAGCGCTCGTAGGAGCCCAGCAGCGCGCGGTGGAGCATCACGGGCCGGTGCTCGGCGTTGTCGGCGCCCGTGTAGGTCAGGTCGAAGCGCTCGGGGAAGTTGTGGTCGAGCTGGACCGTCCCGAGCTGCCAGGAGCGGCCGAGCGAGTCGGCGTAGTGCAGGTCGATCTTCGGCCCGTAGAAGGCCCCGTCGCCCTCGTTGACCTCGTACGCGATCCCCTGGGACTCCAGCGCGGCGCGCAGGGCGCCCTCCGTCTCGTCCCACAGCTCGTCCGAGCCGATGCGGTTGTCCGGGCGCGTCGAGAGCTCCACGGAGATGTTCGCGTCGAAGCCGAAGACGCGGTAGGTCGCGAAGGCGAACTCCAGGCAGCCCGCCACCTCGTCCTGCACCTGCTCGGGCATGCAGAAGATGTGGGCGTCGTCCTGGGTGAAGTGGCGCACGCGCAGGAGCCCGTGCAGCGCGCCGGAGAGCTCGTTGCGGTGCAGCCCGCCGGGCTCGGAGAAGCGCACGGGCAGGTCGCGGTAGGACCAGCGCTGGGAGGCGAACAGCTCGCAGTGACCCGGGCAGTTCATCGGCTTGAGCGCGAGCTGGTGGCCCTCGGACTCCGACAGGAACATGTCGTCGCGGTACTTGTCCCAGTGGCCCGAGCGCTTCCACAGGGAGGCGTCGTAGAGCTGCGGGGTCTTGACCTCGTCGTAGCCGCGCGGGGCGCCCATCTGCCGCGAGAGCGCGACGAGCTCGTTGTAGACGACGGTGCCCTTGGGCAGCCAGAAGGCCGCGCCCTGGGCGGCCTCGGTGAAGGTGAACAGGCCGAGCTGCGGGCCCAGGCGGCGGTGGTCGCCGGCCTTTTCCTCCACAAGGCGGCGCAGGTGCTCCTCCAGCTCGGCCTTGGAGAAGAAGGCGGTCCCGTAGACGCGCGTGAGCTGCTGGCGGGTCGCGTCGCCGCGCCAGTAGGCGCCCGCGACGGACTGCAGCTTGAAGGCCTTGATGCGCTTGGTCGACGGCGCGTGCGGGCCGCGGCAGAGGTCCGTGAAGGGCCCGTTGGTGTAGAGCGAGACGGTCTCCACGCCGCGGTCGCGGACCAGGTCCTCGATGAGCTCGACCTTGTAGGGCTGGTCCTGGGCGCGGTAGCGCTCCAGGGCCACGTCGGTGCTGACGTCCTCGCGCACGAAGGCCTCGTCGGCCTTGATGTGACGCTTCATCGCGGCCTCGATGGCCGGGAAGTCGGCGTCGGAGAGGACCTGCCCGTCGGGCATCTCGACGTCGTAGTAGAAGCCGTCGGCGATCGGCGGGCCGATGGAGATCTTCACCCCGGGGTGCAGGTCGAGCATCGCGGCGGCGAAGACGTGCGCGGCGTCGTGGCGGATGAGGTCCAGCGCGTCCTGGCCGGAGCGCTCCGTGACGATCTCGATCGGCTCGCCGTCCACCAGCGGCGCCGCGAGGTCGCGGACCTCGCCCTCCTGCTTGATGGCCAACGCGGCCTTCGCCAGGCCCGGCCCGATGGCCGCGGCCGCGTCGGCGCCCGTCGCGCCGTCGGCGAGGTCGAGGTGGGTGCCGTCGGGGAGGGTGACCTGCATCTGCCCCTGATCCTAAGTGGCCGCTCGCTCCGAGTTAGCGTGTCGCCGCCAGATGCCCACGCTGCGCGACGAGATGCCCGTCTTCGGGTCCACGGCCTACCTCAACGCGGGCACGTGCGGACCCCAGCCCGAGGCCGCCCTGGCCGCCACGCGGGCGCTCGAGGAGCTCGGCCTCCGCTCCGGCCGCGGGACGGCCTACTTCGGGGCCCTCGTCGAGGTGCGCCCGAAGCTGCGCGCCGCCTACGCCGCCCGCCTGCACGCGGCGCCCGAGGACGTCGCCGTCACCACCGCCACGAGCGACGGGATGGTCCGCGTGCTCGCCGCCCTCGGGCTGCAGCGCGGCGACGAGGTCCTCACCGCCACGAGGGAGCACCCCGGCCTGCTCGGCCCGCTGGCCGGCGCGCGTCGCGAGCTCGGCATCACCGTGCGCGAGGTCCCGCTGGAGCGCATCCACGAGGAGCTCTCCGACGCCACGCGCCTCGTCGCCTGCTCCCACGTCTCCTGGACCGACGGCCGCCTGGCCCCGGCCGAGCTCGCCGAGGTCGGCACGCGGGTGCCGGTGCTCCTGGACGGCGCCCAGGGCGCGGGCGCCATCGACGTGGACGTCGAGGCGCTGGGTTGCGCCTTCTACGCCGCGGCGGGCCAGAAGTGGCTGTGCGGCCCGATGGGCACCGGGCTGCTGTGGATCGCACCGGCGTGGCGCGAGCGCCTGGCCGTGACGGGCCCGCTGTACCCCAACCTCGAGGTCCCCTCCGACGGGCTGGACGCCGAGCCGTTCGCCGACGCCCGCGCCTTCGACGCCGCCGCGATCCCGCCCGAGGCGCTCGCGGGCGCGCTGGCCGCCCACGACGCGCTCGAGGACGCCCTGGGCTGGCCCGAGATCTACGACCGCGCGGCCGACGGCGCGGCCGCGCTCGCCGCGCGCCTGGAGGAGGCCGGACGGGTCGTCGCGCCGCGCGACCACACCACGCTCGTCTCCTTCGAGGACCCCGACCCCGCCGCGACCGTCGAGCGCCTCGCCGCCGCCGGCGTCGTGGTCCGCTCGCTCCCCGGCACGCCGTACATCCGGGCGTCGGTCGGCGCCTGGAACGAGCCGGAGGACGTCGACCGGCTCCTCGCCGGCCTCGGCTGACCCGCTCCCTCAGCGGGTGAAGCGCACCGCGTCGCCCGGCCGCAGCTGGGCCGCGCGGGCGAGGGAGGGCCCGTCGAGCACCGCGATGACGGGGTAGCCGCCCGTCACCGGGTGGTCGGCGAGGAAGACGACCGGCCGGCCGTCGGGCGGCACCTGCAGGGCGCCGGCCACCGTCCCCTCGCTCGGCAGCTCGCCGGTGCGGGCGCGCTCGAGTCCCGGGCCCTCCAGGCGCAGGCCGACGCGGTCGGCGTCGGCGCTCACCGCGTAGGCGGCGGAGGTCAGCGTGGCCAGGGCTCCCGGCGTGAACCACGCGTCGCGCGGGCCCGGCAGGACCCGCAGCACGACGTCGCCGCCCGGGGCGCGCACGGGCGCGAGGGCGATGCCGGGCGGCTGCGCCGGCGGGGGCCCGACCGCCAGCTCGTCCCCGGCCTCCAGCGCCCGCGGCCCGAGGCCCGCGAGCACGTCGGTGGCCGCGGCGCCCGCCACCGGCGGGATGGCGAGGCCCCCGCGCACGGCGAGGTAGGTGCGCAGGCCGGCCACCGGCGTGGCCAGCGCGAGCTCCTCGCCCGCGCGCAGGCGCACGAGCGACTCGGCGCCCTCGGCCCGGCGGCCCGCCCGCAACTCCAGCGAGGCGCCGCACGCGGCGAGCACCAGGTCGCGCCGCGCCCGCAGGCGCAGGCCGCCCAGCGTCACCTCGAGGGCGGCCGCTCCCGCCGGGTTGCCCACCAGGCGGTTCGCGCGGCGCAGCGCGACGGCGTCCGCGGCGCCCGACCACCCGATGCCCAGGCGCCCGTGGCCCGGACGGCCGAGGTCCTGCACCGTGGTCAGCCCGCCCGGCGCGACGACCTCCAGGGCGGGCTCGGTTCCCAGGGCCCGCAGCCGTCGCGCCCCACGCGAGCCCGGAGCTTCGCCCACGTCGCGCACGCGCT
>CAXUES010000297.1:0-4198 GCA_964250185.1 uncultured Solirubrobacteraceae bacterium
GTGGCCGTCCGGGGACCTCGACGTGCGCCTGCGCCTGCCCACCCCGCAGTGCGCCCCGAACTTCGCCTTCCTCATGGTCTCCGACGCCCGCGAAGCGGTGCGCGGGGTGCCGGGGGTCGGCGAGGTCGGGGTCGTGCTCGACGACCACTACACGGGAGCGGAGATCAACGCCGCCGTCCACGCCGACAGCGGCTTCGACGGGGCCTTCCCCGGCGAGTCCTCCGGCGACCTGAGCGCCCTGCGCGAGCTCTTCCAGCGCAAGGCGCTGCTCGCCCGCCAGGGCCGCATCTGCACCCGGCTGCGGGCGGAGGGCCTCGCCGACGAGGAGATCGTCGCGCTGCGCGTGGCCGACCTCCCCGACGGGCCCGAGGAGCGCCGCTGCCTGCAGCTGCGCGCCGCCCTCGGCATCACCCACGACGCCGACGCGCCGGCGCTCGTGGCGGGCGACGGGGGAGCCGCGATCCCCGCCGCCGACCTGCGCCGCTGGCTTCGCCGCGCGCAGCTCGTCGGCCTGAGCCTGGAGAGCAACGGGGGCATCTGCCGCTCGCTGCTGCGCGTGCGCCATGGCGTCCTGGATCCCACGGAGGAGGTGGCGGCATGATCGCCGCACGACTGCACGAGTACCACGCCCCGCTGGTCGTGGAGCAGATCGCCGAGCCGGAGGTCACCGGGCCGCTGGACGTCATCGTCCGCCTCGGCGGCGCCGGCCTGTGCCGCACCGACCTGCACGTCAAGGAGGGGCAGTGGGCGGAGAAGTCCCAGGTCGCCCTGCCCTACACCCCCGGCCACGAGAACGCGGGCTGGGTCCACGCGATCGGCTCCGCGGTGACCAACGTCGCCGTGGGCGACACGGTCATCGTGCACCCGATCGTCACCTGCGGCCTGTGCCGCGCGTGCCGCGCCGGCGACGACGTGCACTGCTCCAACTCGGCCTTCCCGGGGATCGACACCGACGGCGGCTTCGCCGAGCTGCTCAAGACCACCGCCCGCTCCGTGGTCAAGCTCGACCCGGTCCTGCACCCGAAGGACATCGCGGCGCTCGCCGACGCGGGCCTGACCGCCTACCACGCGGTCAAGAAGGCGATCTCGGTGCTGCACCCCGGCACCCGCGCCGTCGTCATCGGCGCCGGCGGCCTGGGCCACATCGGCATCCAGTGCCTCAAGGCGCTGACCCCGGCCGAGATCATCGTGGTGGACCCGTCGGAGGAGGCGCGCGCGCTGGCCAGCTCGATCGGGGCCGACCAGACCGTGGCCGCCGACGGCAAGCTCGTCGACACGGTGCTGGAGATGACCGACGGCCTCGGGGCCGAGGCGGTCATCGACTTCGTCGGCGAGTCCGGGGTGATCCCGAAGGGGATCGCGATGCTCCAGGACGCCGGCTCCTACTACGTCATCGGCTACGGCGAGGACATCGTCGTCCCGACGATCGACGTCATCTCGCGCGAGATCAACTTCATCGGGAACCTCGTCGGTTCCTACAACGACCTGTCCGAGCTCATGGTCCTCACCGCCCAGGGCAAGGTCACGCTGCACACGAGCGCCTACCCCCTCGACGCCGTCAACGACGCCATGGCCGACCTCGACCAGGGGCGGCTGCACGGCCGCGGGATCCTGGTCGCCGACGCCGCCTAAGGAGATCACCATGGGCAAGAAGCTGTACTTCAACGACGACGCCCGCCGCCTGCTGCAGGCCGGGGTCGACGAGCTCGCCGACACCGTGAAGGTGACGCTGGGGCCGAAGGGCCGCAACGTCGTGCTCGAGCGGCTGACCGGCGTCCCGACCATCACCAACGACGGCGTCTCCATCGCCCGCGAGATCGAGCTGTCGGACCCCTACAAGAACATGGGCGCCCAGCTCGTCCGCGAGGTCGCCGACAAGACGAGCGACACGACCGGCGACGGCACCACGACGGCGACGCTGCTGGCCCAGTCGCTCGTGCGGGCCGGCATGCGCGTCATGGACGACGGCGCGAACCCCATGGTCCTGCGGCGTGGCATCGAGGAGGCCGTCGACGTCGTCGTCGCCGCGCTGTCGGTGATGGCCCGCCCGGTCGAGGGGCTGGACCACCTGCGCCACATCGCGACGATCGCGGCCAAGGAGGACGAGCGCATCGGCAACGCCATCGGCGCGGCGCTGGACCGCGTCGGCGAGGAGGGCGTCGTCAGCGTGGAGGAGTCCGAGGTGCCCGGCATCGCCGTGGACTTCGTCGAGGGCCTGCACGTGGAGAACGGGCACCTGTCGCCCTACCTCATCCGCGACCAGGCGACGATGCAGACGGTCTTCGAGGACCCCTACATCCTCATGACCACCAAGCCGATCTCCACCGTGCAGGAGCTCATGCCGGTCATCGGGCTCATTCAGCGCAGCCCGCGCCCGCTGGTGATCCTCGCCGAGAAGGTCGACGGCAACGCGCTGGGCATGCTCGTGCAGAACAACCGCGCGGGCCACCTCGAGGCCACCGCGATCCGCGCCCCCGGCTTCGGCCACCGGCGCGTGGCCTACCTGGAGGACCTCGCCGCGTTCTGCGGCGGCAACGTCGTCACGCCGGAGAGCGGCCTGGACATCCTGGAGGTCAAGCTGGAGGACCTCGGCTCGGCCCGGCGGGTGATCGTGACCGCCGACTCGACGACCTTCATCGAGGGCGCGGGCACGCCGGCGTCCGTCGAGGACCGCATGGCCCAGATCCGCGTGGAGCTCGGCCGGGCGACGGTGGACGGCGACATCGAGGCCTACAAGGAGCGCCTCGCCCGCCTGTCGAGCCGCCTGGCGGTCATCCGCGTCGGCGGTGCGACCGACGTGGAGCTGCGCGAGAAGCTGCGCCGCACCGAGGGCGCGCTGTCGGCCACGCGCGCGGCGATGTCCGAGGGGATCGTCCCCGGCGGCGGCACGGCGCTGCTGCGCGCCGAGCAGGCGCTGGCCGACCTCGACCTGCCCGGCGACCGGGGCATCGGCGTCGACGTCGTGCGCTCGGTGCTCGCCGCGCCGCTGTTCTGGATCGCCACCAACGCCGGCTTCGACGGCGCCGCCACGGTGGAGGAGGTGCGTGCGATGCCGGTCGACCACGGCCTCAACGCGCTCACCGGCGACTTCGGTAACCTGCTGGAGGCCGGCGTCATCGACCCGGTGAAGGTCACCCGGACGAGCCTGCAGAACGCGGCGTCGGTCGCCGCGCTCCTGCTCACCACCGAGGCGCTGGTCGCCGAGGCGCCGTTCGCCCAGCCCGGGGCGATCATGTCCACCGAGATCGGCGACCTCGCCGAGGGGATGGCCCGGCCCTCCTCGCCGGTGTAGCCGCGGCGTGCCGCCTGCGAAGGTCCGTGCATGAGCACGGACCTCAGCGGGCGCACGATCGTCATCACGGGAGCCAGCGCGGGCATCGGCGCGGCGGCGGCGCGCGAGCTCGCCTCGCGCGGCGCCCGCGTCGTGCCGGTCGGCCGCTCGCCCGAGAAGACCGCGGCGGTCGCGCGCGAGATCGGCGCGGAGCGCTCCTTCACCGTCGACTTCACGCGCCTGGCCGACGTGCGACGGCTCGCCGCCGACCTGCTGGAGCACTGCGGGCAGATCGACGTGCTGGCCAACAACGCCGGCGGCACGTTCCCCAAGCGGACGGTCACCGAGGACGGCTTCGAGCTCACCGCGCAGGTCGACCACCTCGCGCCGTTCCTGCTCACGACCCTGCTGCGCGAGCGCCTCGAGGCGACGCCGGGCGCGCGGGTCATCACGACGTCGAGCATCGCCAACCGCCTGGGCCACATCGATGCGGAGCGCTTCGAGCAGGCGCCGCGCCTGTACATCGGCACCCGCGCGTACGGGACGGCGAAGCTGCTGAACATCGTCTTCACCCGCGAGCTGGCCCGCCGGCTGGGGGGCACGGGGACCTCCGCCTCGTGCTTCCACCCGGGCCCGGTGGCCACGGAGTTCGGGCGCGACTCCCTCGCGCTCGGGCTCATCTACCGCACCCCGCTGGCCCGGTTCGCGCTGATCACCGCCGAGCAGGGCGCCGCGCCGTTGGTCGCGCTGGCGTCCCACCCGCACCCGGCCGAGAACGACGGCGTGCACTTCGATCGCTTCAAGGCCGGGGGCAGCGCGGGCCGCCAGGCCGACGACGCCGCGCTGGCCACGCGGGTGTGGGAGCGCTCCGAGGAGCTCGTCGGCGCGCCCTGGTGAACTTCCTGACCCGGCCTCGCCTTCCGGGGC
>CAXUES010000298.1:0-4186 GCA_964250185.1 uncultured Solirubrobacteraceae bacterium
GGCTCTTCGTCGCGGGCCTCCTGCTGTTCTCGGCCGCGTCCCTGGCCGGCGGCCTCGCGCAGTCCGACGGCGCGCTCATCGCCGCCCGCGCGGTCCAGGGCCTCGGCGCCGCGGTCGTCGCGCCCGCGGCGCTGTCGATCCTCACCACGACCTTCGCCGAGGGGGCCGAGCGCAACCGCGCGCTGGGCGTGTGGGGCGCGGTCGCCGGTGCCGGCGGCGCCGCCGGCGTCCTGCTCGGCGGCGTGCTGACGGAGTACCTGGGCTGGGAGTGGGTGCTGTGGGTCAACGTCCCCGTGGGCGTCGGCGCCGCCCTCCTGGCGCCGCGGCTGCTGCCCGAGTCGCGCGAGCACGTCGAGGAGCGCAGCTTCGACGTCCCCGGCGCGCTCAGCGTGACCGCCGGCCTGGCGCTGCTCGTCTACGCGCTCGTCGACGCCGAGCGCGCGGGCTGGACGAGCGCGCGCACCCTCGTGCTCGGCGGGATCGCCGTCGCGCTCATCGCGCTGTTCGTGGCCATCGAGGCGCGCGTGCGCCGGCCGCTGGTCCCGCTCGGGACGTTCCGCCTGCGCACCCTGCGCGGCGCCAACGTCGTCAACCTGCTCATCGGCATGTCGCTGCTGGCGATGTTCTTCTTCATCTCGCTCTACCTCCAGCAGGTGCTCGGGCTCAGCGCCATCGAGACCGGCCTCGCCTACCTGCCGCTCGCGCTGGTCATCATCGCCTCCGCGGGCGTGGCCGCCCAGGCCGTCACGCGTGTCGGCTTCAAGCCCACGCTCATCTTCGGCCTCGTGCTGCTGGCCGCCGCGCTCCTGTGGCTGAGCCGGGTGTCGGTCGGCGGCTCCTTCCTCGCCGACGTCCTCGGGCCGTCGGTGCTGGCGGGCGCCGGGCTGGGCTTCTCGTTCGTGCCGGTGACCGTCGCGGGCGTCGCGGGGACCCGGCCGGACCAGGCCGGCCTCGCCTCGGGGCTGATCACCACCTCCCAGCAGGTCGGCGGGGCGCTCGGCGTCGCCGTGCTCGCCTCGGTCGCCGGCTCGGTGTCGGGCGGCGTGGACGGGCGCGGTGCGCTCGGCGCGGCGCAGCTCGCCGACCTCGACGACGGCTTCCGTGCGGCCTTCCTGGTCGCGGCGGGCATCGCGGCGCTCGGCGCGTTCGCCGCCGCGACGCTCATCGCCTCGCGCGACTCCCGCGCGGTGGTCGAGGCCGCGGCGGCCGGCGAGGCCCCGCTGGCGGCCGCCGCCTAGTCGGCCGCGGGCGTCGCGCGGGCGCCCGGCGCGCCGATGGCGTGCACGCCGCCGTCGGCGTGCAGGACCTCGCCGGTGACCGCGCGGGCCCACGGGGAGAGCAGGAACAGGCAGGCGTCGGCCACGGGGCCGGCGTCGGCGGTGTCCCAGGGCAGCGGCGAGCCCTGCTCCCAGATCGCGGAGAGGTCGTCGAAGCCGTCGATGGCGCCGGCGGCCAGCGTGCGCAGCGGGCCCGCGGCGACGAGGTTGGAGCGCACGCCGCGCGGCCCGAGCTCCGCGGCGAGGTAGCGGGAGATCGACTCCAGCGCGGCCTTGGTCACCCCGGCCCAGTCGTAGGACGGCCAGGCGAGCGTCGCGTCGAAGTCCAGGCCGAGGATCGACGGGCTGTGCTCCGAGGCCTCCAGCAGCGGTGCGAAGGCGGCCGCGAGCGTCTGCAGCGAGACCGCGCCGATCTCCAGCGCGCTCACCGCGCTCGCCGTGGGCGCGGAGAGGAAGCGCCCGCCGAGCGCGTCGGGCGGCACGAAGGCGATCGCGTGGAGCACGCCGTCCACGGCGCCCCAGCGTCCCTCGAGGTCCGCGCGGACCGCCTCGACCTGCTCCGGGCTCGTCACGTCGAGCTCGAGGACGTCGGGGAGCTCGGGCAGGCGCTTGGCCACCCGCTGGGTGAGGCGCATGCCGCGCCCGGCGCCGGTGAGGACCACCTCCGCGCCCTCCTCCTGCGCGCGCCGCGCGACGGCGAAGGCGATGGAGCGATCCGTCAGGACCCCGGTGATGAGCAGGCGGTGACCGTCGAGCAGTGGCACGCCGGGGAGCCTGCCACGCGCGGGCCGCCGCCGCCCGGTGGGGCCGCCGAACGACCCCCCGGGCGTCGGTCCGCGGCGCGAGCGCGTCAGCGCTGCAGGCGCAGGATGCGGTCGTCGCCGGCCTTGGGCGTGCCGCGGCCGTCCCGGTTGGACGTGGCCATCCAGATCGCGCCGTCCGGCGCGCGCACGACGGTGCGGATGCGGCCGTAGCGGCCCGTGTACCGCGCGGTCGGCGTGCCCGTGCGGGTACCGCTCACCGGCACGACCCACAGCCGCTCGCCGCCGAGGCCCGCGACGTACAGGCGGCGGTTGGCGTAGGCGATGCCCGAGGGCGAGGACACGTCGGTCGACCACTGCACCTTCGGGTTGGTGAACTTCCCGCCCTGCGTGTCCCCGCGGCCCTCGACGATCGGCCAGCCGTAGTTGGCGCCCGGCCGGATGAGGTTGACCTCGTCGTACGTGTTCTGCCCGAACTCGGCGGCCCACAGGCGGCCCTGCGCGTCCCACGTGAGGCCCTGCGGGTTGCGGTGCCCGAGCGAGTAGACGAGCGAGCCGGACGTCGGGTTGTCGGCGGGCACCGAGCCGTCGGGGTCCATGCGCAGGATCTTCCCGTTGCGCGAGCTCGCGTCCTGGGCGTTGGCGGTGTTCCCCGCATCGCCGACGCCGGCGTAGAGCTCGCCGTCGGGGCCGAAGGCGATCCGCCCGCCGTTGTGGATGCTCGCCTTGGCCAGGCCCTTGACGACGACGCGGGGCTTGCCGCCGAGGCGGAAGCGCACGATGCGGTTGTCGCTCGCGGTGGTCATGGAGGCGTAGACGAGGCCGTCGTCGGCGTAGTCGGGCGAGACGGCCAGGCCGAGCAGGCCGCCCTCGCCGTCCTCCTGCGCGCCGGGGACGCGCATGACCGGCCGCGCCCGGCCGCCCTCCTCGGGCACCCGCACGATGGTGCCGCCGCGCTGGGCGACGAGCGCGTCGCCGCCCGGCAGGAACGTGATGCCCCAGGGCGTGTCGAGGCCCGTGGCGATCGTCTTGACCGCCGGGCCCGCGACCTTCGTCGAGGCGGCCTTGGCGGTGGTCGTGCTCGCCGGCGCCGCGGTGCTCGTGCTCGCGGCGGGAGGAGCGGCAGCCCCGGCCGGCGACGGCGCGGCCTCGTCCTCCCCGCAGGCGGTCAGGCCGCCCGTGGCGGCGGCGGCGAGGAGGGCGGGCAGGGCGAGGCGTGCGCGCATGACGACATGATGAGCGCCGCGCCTGAGCGGCGCCCCCGGTCGGGCGAGCGCCGGTACGCCCGGCCGCAGACGGGGAAGGACCCGGGGGGATGCCTGCCGAGGACCCCGCCGTCTACCGGCGACGCCGCACGGGCGCGCTCGCCGCGCTCGTGCTCGTCGCCTTCCTGGTCATCGGGGTCGTGCTCGCGCTGACCACGGGCGGGAGCGATCCCGTCGTGCAGGGCGGTGCGAGCGCGCAGACCACCGGCGGCGACGACGGGGACGCGGCCGCCAAGCCGGCGCCCAGGACGCTCCCCGACGGGTCGCGGTCGATCTTCCCCGAGCACCGCGCGGTGGGCCTCTACGGCAACCCGGCCGACGACGAGCTCGGCGCCCTCGGCATCGGCACGGCCACCCAGGCCGCCGCGCGCCTGAAGCGCGTGGCCGCGCCCTACGGGCGCAGGACGCGGCCGGTGATGCCCGTCATGGAGCTCATCACCACCGTGGCCGCCGGCGCGCCGGGCGACGACGGCAAGTACCGCATCCAGACCTCCATGAAGGTCATCGACCGCTACCTGAAGGCGGCGCGGGCGGCCAAGGCGCTGCTCGTCCTGGACATCCAGCCCGGCCTGGCGTCCTTCCCCGCCGAGGTCAAGCGGCTGCGCCGCTACCTGCGCGAGCCCGACGTCGGGCTCGCCCTGGACCCCGAGTGGCGCCTGCAGGCGGGCCAGGTGCCGGGGACCGTGATCGGCAGCGTGAGCGCGCTGGAGGTCAACGCGGTCTCCGAGCAGCTCGCCCAGATCGTCAAGGACGACGACCTCCCCGAGAAGCTGTTCGTCATCCACCAGTTCACCGACGACATGGTGCGCGACAAGCAGCGGGTGAAGATGCGCCCGGGCCTCGCGACGGTCTTCAACGTCGACGGGTTCGGCGGGCCGGAGAT
>CAXUES010000299.1:0-1146 GCA_964250185.1 uncultured Solirubrobacteraceae bacterium
GCTACCACTTCCAGCTGCTCAACGCGGTCATCGAGGTCAACGAGCTGCAGAAGCGGCGCGTCATCGGCAAGCTGGAGAAGCACCTCGGCACGCTGGTGGGCAAGCGCATCGCGCTGCTCGGCCTCGCCTTCAAGCCCAACACCGACGACATGCGCGAGGCCACCTCGCTCGTGCTCAGCGCGCGCCTGCAGGCCGCGGGCTCCGAGGTGGTCGCCTACGACCCGGTCTCCCTGGAGGAGGCGGGGAAGCTCCTGCGCGGCGTGACGCTCGCGGAGTCGGCCATGGAGGCCGTCGCCGGCGCCGACGCCGTCGTCCTGGTCACCGAGTGGCCCGAGTTCCGCGAGCTCGAGCCGGGTGCGCTGAAGGAGGCGATGGCGGGGACGCTCGTGGTCGACGGGCGCAACTTCCTCGACCTCGACGCCTTCCGCGCCGCCGGGCTGACCTACGAGGGCGTGGGCCGCACGAGCGCGACCCCGGCTCCGGCCGCCACCGCCTAGACGTGCAGGCGGTCATCCTCGTCGGCGGGGAGGGCACGCGGCTGCGGCCGCTGACCTCCGGGACGCCGAAGCCCATCGTCACGTTCGTCGACCGGCCCTTCATGGGCTTCATGCTCGAGTGGCTCGCCCGCCACGGCATCGACGACGTGATCATGTGCTGCGGCTTCCTGGCCGACAAGGTCCGCGACGTGCTCGGCGACGGCTCCGCCCACGGCGTGAAGCTGCGCTTCGTGGAGGAGCCCGAGCCGCGCGGGACCGCCGGCGCGCTGAAGTACGCCGAGGAGCTCATCGAGGGCCGCTTCCTCATGCTCAACGGCGACGTCCTCAGCGACATCGACATCACGGCGCAGCTCGAGGCCCACGAGGAGACCGGCGCGACGGCGACGCTCGGCCTCGTCGCAGTGGAGGACCCGACGGCCTACGGCCTCGTGCTCTGCCACGAGGACGGCGCGGTCCACGGGTTCCTGGAGAAGCCCGGCTCCGGGGAGCTCGTCGGCGTGGACGAGTACCTCATCTCCGCCGGCGTCTACGTGCTCGAGCGCTCCGTGCTCGACATGATCCCGTCCGGCCGCGAGGTCTCCATCGAGCGCGAGGTCTGGCCGAAGCTCGTGGGGGAGGGCCTGTACGCCCACGCCGCCCGCGGCGCCTA
>CAXUES010000299.1:1156-4121 GCA_964250185.1 uncultured Solirubrobacteraceae bacterium
CCTACTGGATGGACATCGGGACGCCCCAGCGCTACCTGCAGGGCACCTGGGACATCCTCGAGGGGCACGTGGACACCGCGGTGTCCGAGCGCCTGGACGCCCGCCGCCAGTCGATCGCCGAGGGCGCCACGCCGGAGGGCTCGCACATCACCGGCCCGGCCATCGTGGAGGCCGGCGCCCGCCTGGGCCGCGGCGCGCGCATCGTCGGCCCCGTCGTCATCGGCCGCGACGTGGAGATCGGCCCCGGGGCGGTCATCGAGCGCTCCGTCGTGCTCGAGGGCGCGTCCATCGCCGCCGGCGCGCACGTGCGCCACGCGATCGTCGCCCCGCGCGTGACGATCGGCGCCCGCACGGTCATCGACGACCGCGCCGTGCTCGGCGAGGGCGTCCGCATCGGTGCCGACAACCTCCTCACGCGCGGCGTGAAGGTCTTCCCGGGCACCGAGCTCGGCGACGGGGCCATCCGCTTCTAGCCCGCACGGCGTCGCCGGGTGGAGCCTGGGAGGATGGGCTCCATGAGCGCGCAGCCCGCCACGCCCGTCCTGGATCGCGCCGCCCTCGGCACGCACGACTCCGCCGACCAGCTCACCGACGTGCTCGCGCTCCCCGAGCACCTGCGCGACGCGCTGTGGAAGGCCGAGTCGGCCGACCTGGGCAGCTGGGACTCCCCGGGCGGCCTCGTCGTCGCGGGCATGGGCGCCAGCGCCATGGGCGGCCTGCTCGCCCGCGCCGCGCTGGGCGACCACGCCTCGCGGCCGATCTTCGTCTCGCGCGCCTACGGGCTGCCGACGTGGACCACGCCGGACACCACGGTGCTCTGCGCGTCCTACTCCGGCGAGACCGAGGAGACGCTCGCGTGCTTCGAGGCCGCGGGCGCGCTGGGCGCCAAGCGGATCGTGGTGACCACGGGCGGCGCCCTGGCGCGGGCGGCTCGCGAGGAGGACGTCCCGGTCATCCCCGTGGCCGGCGGCCTGCGCTCCTCGACGGCCGTCGGGTACATGATCGCCGCCGCGCTGGAGGTCGCCGCGGCCTGCGGCGTCGGCCCGCGGATGACCGCCGAGCTCGACGTGGCCGCCGAGCACCTCGAGGCGCTCGTCTCGGAGTGGGGTCCCGAGGGCGCCGACGACGCCGAGCTCAAGGTCCTCGCCCGCGCGCTGGCCGGCACCATCCCGGTCGTGGTCGGCGCCGGCCTGACGACCCCGCTGGCCTCCCGCGCCAAGGACCAGCTCAACCGCCAGGCCCGCATCCCCGCCTTCGCCTCCGAGCTGCCCGACCTCGATCACGACGAGCTCGCGGGCTGGGAGGGCGCCGAGCGCGTCGGCCGGTTCTCCGCGCTGTTCCTCGACGACGCCGACACCCACCCGCTCGTGCGCGGGCGCCTCGAGCGCTCGCGCGAGCTCGTCGGCGCGCGGGGCGTCGGCACCCACCTGCTCGCCACCCGCGGCGAGACGGCCGTGGAGCGGGTGCTCTCCGGGGTGCTCGCGGCCGACCTGCTCGCGCTCTACGTCGGGCACCTGGAGGGCGTCGACCCGTCGGGCGCCAGCGACGTCGAGCGCCTCAAGGTCGAGCGCGAGGGCTGACCCCGCGGCAGGGGTGAGGCCGCGCGCGGCCGGCCAACCTTGACACGACCGTGGTAAGGTATGACCATCCTGTCGACCGCGGCTCTCACGATCAACGAGGCCGCCGCGACCACGGGCTGGTCGGCGCGCATGTTGCGCTACGTGGAGCAGGTCGGGCTCGTCGAGCCCGAGCGCTCGGCGGCCGGCTACCGCCTCTACGGTCCCGGTGAGCTCCAGCGGCTGCGCACCCTGCGCGGCCTGCTCGACGAGCAGCAGATCGACCTCGCCGAGGTCGCCTTCGCCTCGCGGCTGCGCCGCGAGCACGGGCTGCGCCTCGCCGTGGACGACTGGGTGCGCGGTGAGGCCGAACGGCCCGACGACGTCACCCAGGGCGACTGGCTGCGCTGGGAGCAGGACAAGCACTCGAAGCTGCTGGCCGCCGCCGGCCAGCTCGCCACCCAAGATCACCAGGAGCACGCATGAGCACCACCGAGATCCAGGACTTCAAGGTCGCCGACCTCTCCCTCGCCGCCTTCGGCCGCAAGGAGATCGAGATCGCCCAGGTCGAGATGCCCGGCCTCATGGCCCTCCGCGAGGAGTTCGGCCCCTCGCAGCCCCTCAAGGGCGCCCGCATCATGGGCTCGCTGCACATGACGATCCAGACCGCCGTCCTCATCGAGACGCTCACCGCGCTCGGCGCCGAGGTCCGCTGGGTCTCCTGCAACATCTTCTCGACGCAGGACCACGCCGCCGCCGCCATCGCGGTCGGCCCGAACGGCACCCCGGACGACCCCCAGGGCGTCCCGGTCTACGCCTGGAAGGGCGAGACGCTGGAGGAGTACTGGTGGTGCACGAAGCAGGCCCTCATCTGGCCCGGCTCGCCCACGGGCGGCCCGAACATGATCCTCGACGACGGTGGCGACTCCACCATGCTCGTCCACAAGGGCAAGGAGTTCGAGGCGGCCGGCAGCGTGCCGGATCCCTCCACGGGCGGCTCGGAGGAGTTCGAGGTCTTCCTCACGCTGCTCGGCGAGTCCCTCCAGGAGGACCCCAACCGCTGGACGCAGATCGCCGACGGCATCAAGGGCGTCACCGAGGAGACCACCACGGGCGTCATGCGCCTGTACGAGATGGCCCGCGACGGCAAGCTGCTGTTCCCGGCCATCAACGTCAACGACTCGATCACCAAGTCGAAGTTCGACAACCTCTACGGCTGCCGCCACTCGCTCGTGGACGGCCTCAACCGCGCCGTCGACGTCATGATCGCCGGCAAGGTCGCCGTCGTCTTCGGCTACGGCGACGTCGGCAAGGGCTGCGCCGCCTCGCTCAAGGGCCAGGGCGCTCGCGTGATCATCACCGAGATCGACCCGATCTGCGCGCTGCAGGCCGCGATGGAGGGCTACCAG
>CAXUES010000300.1:0-3778 GCA_964250185.1 uncultured Solirubrobacteraceae bacterium
CGCCGACGGCCGCGTGCTCGGCACGACCGACTACGTCTCCCCCGAGCAGGCGCTTGGGCGCCCGGTGACCGGCCAGTCCGACCTGTACTCGCTGGGGATCGTCCTCTACGAGATGCTCACGGGCGAGGTCCCCTTCTCCGGGGAGAACCAGGTCGCGGTGGCCATGAAGCACGTCCGCGAGGACCTGCCCGACGTCGCCGTGCGCCGGCCCGGCGTGTCCAGCTCGCTCGGCGCGATCGTCGACCGGGCCACGGCGAAGGACCTCGCGGTGCGCTACCCCACGGCGGAGGCGATGATCGCCGACCTCGAGGACGTGCTCACCGTCGAGGCCTCCCGCGCCGGCCAGGCCACGGGCGAGACCACCGCGGTGCTGCGCACCCTGCCCGCCGCCGCCCAGCAGCGCGTCCCGCGGCGCGTGCTGCACCGCGGGCGCTGGATCGTCACCGCGCTGCTGGTCGTGGTGCTGCTCGTGGGCGTCGGCGTGCTCATCCTGGACCGTGCGGAGCGCGGCACCGGCACCTCGCGCGCGCAGACGGCCCCGCCGACGCTCGCGCCGGTCTCGCTGGGCCAGAGCCGCGCCCGCGACTACGACCCGCTCGGCACGGGCGGCGAGCACCCCAACGAGGCCCGCGCTGTCCTCGACGGCGACCCGAACACGCCCTGGACGACCGAGACCTACCAGGGCGGCGACCTGCAGAAGGGCGGCGTCGGCCTCTTCGTCGACGCCAAGCCCTCGGCGGCCGCCGTCTCCATGCAGATCCGCTCGGGCACCCCGGGCTGGACCGGGGCGATCTACGGGGCCGACTCGCCCGTGCCCGAGGGCATCTCGGGCTGGACGAAGCTCGCCGACGTCGCCGACGCGGGACGCAGCGAGTCGGTCGGGCTGCCCGGGAAGCGCTTCCGCTACTTCCTCGTCTGGATCACGAAGCTGCCCGAGGGCGGCGACCACGTCGCCCTCTCGGAGATCAACCTCCTGCAGCGCCGGTAGCCAACCGGCAGAGGCGGTCCACCAGCTCGGGGTAGGGCAGCCCGTTGTGGGCCCACAGGGCGCCGTAGACGCTCGTCTGCGTGAAGCCGGGCATCGTGTTGAGCTCGTTGAGGCGGACCTCCTCGCCGTCGACGAAGAAGTCGGCACGGGCCAGGCCCGCGCAGCCCATGGCGGCGTAGGCGCGCCCGGCGAGCTCCTGCACGCGCTCCGTGGCGGTCTCCGAGATGCGCGCGGGGACCTGCAGGCGCATGCTCCCCGGCGTGTACTTGGCCTCGTAGTCGTACCAGCCGCCCTCCCCGCCGGTCAGGACGATCTCGCCGGGCACCGACATCGCCGGCGCCTCGGCCGGCCCCAGCACGGAGCACTCCACCTCCAGGCCCGTGGCGCTCGCCTCGATGATCACCCGCGGGTCGTGGGCGAAGGCGACCTCGAGCGCGGCGTCGAGCTCGGTGGCCGGGTCCTCCACGCGGACGATCCCCACCGAGGAGCCCATCCGGGCCGGCTTGACCCACAGCGGGAGCGCGAGGCCGGAGACGTCGGGCACGGGACGGCCCCGTTCGGCCAGGACGTAGCCGACCTGGTCCAGGCCCGCAGCGGCCATGAGGTCCTTGAAGACGACCTTGTCCATGCACGCCGCGCTGGCCAGCACGCCCGAGCCGACGTAGGGCACCCCGAGCAGCTCGAGCAGGCCCTGCACCGTGCCGTCCTCGCCGAACGGCCCGTGCAGCGCGGGGAACACGACGTCGCAGCCGAGCAGGCCGCGTCCCGCGCGCAGGACGACCTCCTCCCCGTCGCAGCGCCACGTGCCGTCGTCGCGGTCCAGGCGCACGTCGACGACCTCGTGGCCGGCCGCCACCAGGCCCTCGCGGACCGACGCGGCGCTGGCCAGCGACACGTCGTGCTCCGAGGAGCGCCCTCCACCCAGCACGCACACCCGCATCGTCAGCCGGCTCCCTCGGTCGTCGGCGTCGTCGCCGTGGTGGCCCCGGAGGGCGTGGTCTGCGTCGGCGCGGCGCCGCCGTTGGTGCCCTGGTCCTGCCCGTCGCCGGCGGGCGCGTCGTAGCGGCCGACGGTGATCGTCACCGTGGCGCCGTCCGAGCGGTCCTGGCCGCCCGCGGGGGACTGGGACTGGACGATGCCGTCGTCGTCGGAGGAGCCCACCGCCGCCTCGACGGTCCGCACGCGGAAGCCGGCGCCCGACAGCGTGCTCGTGGCGGCGTCCTGCGAGCGCCCGACCACCGAGGGGACCGCGGTCCGCGCCGGGGCGGCCGCCACGGTCAGCGTCACGGTCGCGCCCTCCACCGCCGCGGAGGAGCCCTCGGGGCTCTGGTCGACCACGAGGCCCTCGGCCACGTCGGAGGAGGGCTGCTGCACCGCGACGACGTCGAAGCCCGCGGCCCGCAGGCGGGAGCGCGCGGCGGCCTCGGCCTCGCCGACCACCGAGGGCACCTCGGCGCGGCGCGGCCCGCGCGAGAGCACGATGGTCACCGCCTGGCCGCGCTCCAGCAGCTGCCCGGGGCCGGGCGAGGTCTCGATGACGCGGTTCTCGGTCACGTCGCGGGAGTTGCGGCGCTGCTCGGTGACGTCGAAGCCCAGCGCGCGCAGCTGCCGGCGGGCCTCCGAGCGCGCGACGTTGATGAGCGGCGGGATCGTCTCCTGGCCGGGTCCGGAGGAGATGACCAGCGTGATGGTCGCGCCGCGGGCGACGTCGGTCCCGCCGTCGGGGCGCTGGTCGATGACGGTCCCGCGCGTGCCCTGGGACTGCTGCAGGACCGCGTCGGTGGAGAAGCCGCGCCCGCGCAGGGTCGCCTCGGCGTCGGACTGCGTCGCGCCGACGACGTCGGGCAGGCGCACGTCGTTGGACTGCGTGACCAGCAGCGCCCCCACGACGCAGACCGCGATGACGAGCACGACCAGCGCCGCCCACCACCAGCGCGTGCGGCGCTCCTCGGGGTCCTCGGGGACGGGCTCCAGCGGCGCGACGACGTAGTGCTCGCCGGTGACGGTCTGCGCGGGCCAGGCGCCCGTGACCTGGGGGTGCGTGCCCGTGACGTAGGGCCCGGGCGGCGCGACGGGCAGCGGGTGGGTCCCGTTGGCGGGGCCCGCCGCCGCGGAGGCGGCCGCCGCCGCCGGGCGCGCGGCCTCGAGGGCCTCGGCGAAGGCGCCCGCGTCGGCGAAGCGCCCCGCGGGCTCCTTGGCCAGGGCCTGCAGGACGACCGCGTCGAGCTCGGGCGGCACCACGGGGTTCAGCGCGGAGGGCGCAGGCGGCAGCTCGTTGACCTGCTTGAGCGCGATGGCCACGGCGGAGTCGCCGTCGAAGGGCACGCGCCCCGTGAGCTGCTCGAAGATCAGGATCCCCACGGAGTAGAGGTCCGAGGCCGCCGAGACCGGCAGGCCCTGCGCCTGCTCGGGCGAGAGGTACTGCGCCGTCCCCATGATCGAGCCGGTCTCGGTCATGTCCGAGGCGCCCGCCTTGGCGATGCCGAAGTCGGTGACCTTCGCGCGGTCCTCGGCGTCCACGATGACGTTGTGGGGCTTGAGGTCGCGGTGGATGATCCCGCGGCGGTGGGCGAACTTCGCCGCGGCCAGCACCTGCAGCGTCAGGTCGATGGCGCGCTCCGGGGCGAGCGGTCCCTCCTCCTGCACGAGCTCCTTGAGCGTGCGCCCGTCCACGAGCTCCATCGCGATGTAGGAGGTGCCGTCGACCTCCCCGCGGTCGTAGATCGACACGACGTTCTGGTGCTGCAGGCCGGCGGCCGACGACGCCTCGCGCCGGAACCGCTCGACGAA
>CAXUES010000300.1:3788-4114 GCA_964250185.1 uncultured Solirubrobacteraceae bacterium
CCCGAGCTGGAGGTCCGTCGCGCAGAAGACGTCGGCCATGCCGCCCGAGCCGATGCGCTGCATGACGCGGTAGCGGCCGTCGACGACCTCGCCCTCCTCCATGCGCTCGCGCATCAGGCCGTCATCCGCCGAGCCCGGCCTGCAGGACCGCGCGGGCGATCGGCGCCGCGACCACGCCGCCGGTGCCCCCCGCGCCCTGGCCGCCGATGGCGTCCTCCACCGTGGCGGCGACGACGAGCTTGGGGTCGTCGGCCGGCGCGATGCCGATGAACCACGCCTGGTTGAGGCGCTGGGCGATGTTCTTCTCCGCCGTGCCGGTCTTGCCC
>CAXUES010000301.1:0-4049 GCA_964250185.1 uncultured Solirubrobacteraceae bacterium
CGAGCGACGGCTCGCCGCCCTCGCGCGCCGGGAGGAAGCCGAGCAGCTCGCGGACGAGGTCGGCGGCCGAGACGTCGTCGGGCGCGTGGCGGTGGGCCACGCCGTTGCGGGCGTGCACGCGGGGGCCGCCGAGCGCCTCGGCGCTCACCGCCTCGCGGGTGACCTGCTCGACGACCTTCGGCCCGGTGAGGAACAGGCGCGCCTGCTCGCCGGCGGTGATGGTCAGGTCGCCGAGGGCGGGGGAGTAGGCCGCCCCGCCGGCGCAGGGCCCGCTCACCACGGAGAGCTGCGGCACGCGGGCGCGCGACTGCGCGCGGAAGATGCGCGCGTAGGCGCTGAGCGATGCGGTGCCCTCCTGCAGGCGCGCGCCGCCGGAGTGCGGGAAGCCGACCACGGGCGTGCCCGCGCTGTCGGCGCGCTCGATCGTCCGGGCGATGGTCTCCCCACCGGCCACGCCGAGCGAGCCGCCCTTGAACGAGCCGTCCTGGGCCCACACGTGCACGGGCCGGCCGCCGACGCGTCCCGTGCCCGCGATGACGCCGTCGCCGACCGCCGAGCGCACGGGCCGGAACGTCCCCGCGTCGCAGAGCAGCTCCGCCCGCGCCTCGGCGGGGCCGACGACGGTGACGCTCATGCCTTGGCCAACGCGAGGCAGGCGTTCTGCCCGCCGAAGCCGAAGGAGTTGGACAGCACGAGCTCCAGCCCGGGCGCCTCGCGGCGGCCCGCCGGGATGTAGTCCAGGTCGCACTCCGGGTCCGGCGTGGCCAGGTTGATCGTCGGCGGCAGGATCCCGTGGCGCAGCGCCTCGATGGAGGCGATCGCCTCGATGGCGCCCGCGGCCCCGAGCGTGTGCCCGAGGTGGGACTTCTGCGAGCTCACCGGGGGCGGTCCCGAGCCGTTGAAGACCGTCTTGATGGCCCGCGTCTCGCTGAGGTCGTTGAGCTGCGTGCCGGTCCCGTGGGCCGAGATCCAGCCCACCGCGTCGGGGGAGGCGTCGGCGTCGGCGAGCGCCTCGCGCATCGCCTTGACCGCGCCCGCGCCGTCCTCGGAGGGCATGGTGATGTGGTAGGCGTCGCTCGTGGCGCCGTAGCCGACGACCCGCGCCAGCGGCGTGGCCCCGCGGGCCTCGGCGTGGTCGGCGCGCTCCAGCACGACGACGGCCGCGCCCTCGCCCATGACGAAGCCGTCGCGGTCCTTGTCGAACGGCCGCGACTGGCCCGTCGGCGAGGAGGCGCCCATCCGCCGGAACGCGGCGAGCGCCACGCCGACGATGGTCGCCTCGGCGCCGCCGCACACGACGACGTCGGCGTCACCGCGCTCGATCATCCGCATGCCCTCGCCGATGGCGTGCGCGCCGGTGGCGCAGGCCGAGGCGACCGCGAGGCCGGGGCCGTGCGCGCCGAGGCGCATGGCGATGTGGCCCGCCGCGGCGTTGGGCATGATCATCGTCACGAAGTGGGGGGAGACGTCGCGGTCCGAGCCCGTCGTCCAGGCCTGGACGGTGTCCTGCATGGTCGTCATGCCGCCGATGCCCGTGCCGACGATGACGCCGACGCGCTCGGGGTCGGCGCCCTCGGGCAGGCCGGCCTCGGCCGCGGCGGCGTTGGCCGCCGCGACGGCCATCTGGCAGTAGCGGTCCATCCGCCGCGCCACGCGCGGGCCGACGGCCTCGTCGGCGTCCCAGCCCGTGATCGCGCCGACGCCGTCGGCGATGCCCGACGTGCCCGAGAGCAGCCCCTCCCAGAGCTCGCCCGCCGACCCCAGCGCCGTGACGGCGCCGCGGCCGGTGATGACCACGTCGGTCACGAGGTGGCCGTGGCGCCCTCGGCGTCGAGCTCCTTGACGAGCGCCACGGCGTCGCCCACGGACTCGATGCTCTTCAGGCGGCCGTCGGCGATGATCACGCCGAAGCGGTCCTCGAGGGCCTTGACGAGCTCCACGAGCTCCAGGGAGTCCACGTCGAGCTCCTTCCAGGTCGTGGCCTCGGTCGCCTGCTCGGCGTCGGGGACCTTCATGCCCGCGAGCTCCTCGCGGACGGCTGTGAGGACCTGCTCGGTGTCGATGCTCATGGTGTGGCTCCTTGCTAGGCGCCCAGGCCACCGTCGATGGCCAGGGTCGCCCCGTTGATGTAGGCGGCGTCGTCGGAGCACAGGAAGCGCACGGCGTGCGCGACCTCCTCCGGACGCCCGGTCCGGCGCGCCGGGATGGCCTCCACGAGGCCCTCCGCGACGCCGTCGCCGGTCATGTCGGTGTCGATGAGGCCGGGGGTCACGGCGTTGACCGTGATGTTCCGCCGGCCCATCTCGCGGGCGACGGTGCGGGTGTAGCCCAGCAGCCCCGCCTTGGCCGCGACGTAGTTGGCCTGCCCCGGGTTCGCCCGCTCGGCGACGACGCTCGAGACGTTGACGATCCGGCCCCAGCGGGCCTTCATCATGTCGGCGAGGCCCTCCTTGGTGCACAGGAAGGGGCCGGTGAGGTCGACGTCGAGCACGGCCTGCCAATCCTCGTCGGGCATCCGGACGGCCAGGCCGTCGCGGGTGATCCCGGCGTTGTTGACCAGCACGGCGACGGGGCCGTGCTGCTCGCGCACGGCGGCGAAGGCGTCGCGCACGGAGGTCGCGTCGGCCACGTCGCAGGAGACGTCGGCGCCGTCGCCGCGGGCGAGGGTCACGACGGGGCGGCCCGTCTCGCGCAGCGCGGCGGCGATCGCCGCGCCGATGCCGCGCGAGCCGCCCGTGACCACGGCCACGCCGGGGTGCTCGAGCTCCTGCGCGCTCATGCCGCCTGCTCCTTGAAGCCGGAGATCCCGGCGCCGTAGACGAAGCCCGCGCCGAAGGCGGCGAAGGCGAGGGTCATGCCGGGCTGCAGGCGGCCCTGCTCCTGGGCGGCGGCCATGGCCATGGGGATGGAGGCCGAGGAGGTGTTGGCGGTGGTCGCCGTGTTGAACACGACGCGCTCCTCGGGGACGCCGAGGTCGCGCGCGACGATCTCCACGATCCGCTGGTTGGCCTGGTGGGCGATGAGCAGGTCGACGTCCTCGATCTGCAGGTGCGCGCGCTCCAGCGCCTCGCGGGCGGTCTCGCTCATGCGCCGGATGGCCTGGCGGTAGACGGCCTGGCCCTCCATGACCACGAAGCCCGTCTCCCGCGGCGCGTAGAGCATGTCGCGCTTGGCCCCGTCGGACCCGAGGACCATCGGGCCGATCCCGAGGGGGAAGTCGCCCGGGCCGATGACCACCGCGCCGGCGCCGTCGCCGAAGAGCACCGCGGTGGCGCGGTCGGTCACGTCGGCCAGCCGCGACAGCGGCTCCGACGCGCAGACCAGCGCGAGCTTCGAGCGGCCCGTCTCCACGAGCGAGGCGGCGTGGTCCAGCGCGTGCATGAAGCCCGCGCACGCGCCGTTGATGTCCAGCGCGCCCGCGTTGGGCGTGCCGAGCTCGGAGGCCAGCAGGGGGGAGGTGCCCGGCGTCACGTCGTCGGACTGCACCGTGGAGACGACGACGTGGTCGATCTCGGAGGCGTCGCGGCCCGCGTCGGCCAGCGCGATGCGCGAGGCCTCCACGGCCAGCGGGAGCATCGTCTCGCCCTCGCGCAGCCAGCGGCGCTCCTTGATCCCCGTGCGCCGCTGGATCCAGGCGTCGGACGTGTCCAGGCGCTCCTCCCAGTCGGCGTTGGTGATGACCTGCTCGGGCACGGCGGCGCCGACGCCGAGGATGCCGGCCTTCATGCCCGCCTCCCGACGGTCCGCTTGACGAGGCCGGAGAGCACGCGGCCCGGGCCGAGTTCTGTGTAGGTCGTGATGCCCGACGCCCGCAGGGCCAGCAGCAGCTCGCGGAAGCGCACGCCGCGCAGGAGGTTGGCCGCCAGCTCGGCGGCGATCGCCTTGGCGTCGGCGGGGAAGGGCGCGGCCGACCCGCTGGACCAGACGGGGACCTCCGGCAGGCTGATCGGCGTGCGCTCCAGCGCGGCGACCAGGCGGTCGGCGGCGGGCTGCATGAGCGGGGAGTGGAAGGCGCCCTGGACGTCGAGGCGCATGGCCCGGGCCCCCAC
>CAXUES010000302.1:0-3613 GCA_964250185.1 uncultured Solirubrobacteraceae bacterium
GCGGCATCGTCGGATGTGCCACCGCCTACCACTTGGCCGGGCGTGGCCTGCGCGCGATCGCCCCGGATCTCCCCGGCCACGGCCGCTCGCCGCTGCGCCGGCCCGCGACCTGGGCCGCCCACGTCGCCGCGCTGGACGAGGTCGCCGCCGCCCACGGCATCAGCGCCGAGCGCCCCGCCGCGCTCGTCGTCCACGACTGGGGCGGGCTCATCGGCCTGCGCTGGGCCTGCGACCACCCCGGCCTGACCGACGCGCACGTCATCTCCGACACGGGCTTCTTCGCCGACGGCCACTGGCACGGCCTGGCCCGGGCGATGCGCACGCCGGGCGAGGGCGAGGCGCTCGTCGACGCCTGGACGCGGGAGTCCTTCGGACAGCTGCTCGGCGCGGTCTCGCGCATGTCCGAGGCCTCCGTGGACGAGCACTGGCGCTCGCTGGCGACGGTGGAGCACCGCCGCGCCGCGCTGGAGCTCTACCGCTCCGGCGACTTCGCCGAGCTGGCCGCCTACGAGGGCCGCCTGGCCGCGCTCGACGTGCCGACGCTCGTGCTGTGGGGCGAGGACGACCCCTTCGCCCCGGTCGCCGGCGCGCACCGCTTCGCCGACGAGCTCCCGCGGGCGACGCTCGACGTCCTGCCCGGCACGGGCCACTTCGTCGTGGAGGACGCGCCGGAGGCCTACGCCGCGGCGGTGGGCGCCTTCCTGGCCTGAGGTCTTCAGCCGGGGCCCAGGGGCCGCTGCCAGACTGACGCGCACCATGGGCTCCGGCGGTTCCATCCAGCTCGCGCGCGTCTTCGGGATCCGCATCGGCGTCAGCCCGAGCTGGTTCCTGGTGCTGTTCGTGATGATCTACCTGCTGGAGGGCTTCTTCGCCCAGGCCCCGGGCGTCACGTCGACCACGAGCTTCACGCTCGCGGTGGTGGGAGCCTTCGCGTACTTCCTGTCGATCGTCCTGCACGAGCTGGGCCACGCCCTGGCGGCCAAGCGGCTGGGGATCGGCATCACCGGCATCGACCTGTGGTTCTTCGGCGGGCTGGCGAAGATGTCGCGCGACAGCGCCACCCCGGGCGAGGAGCTGCAGGTCTCCGCGGCCGGGCCGCTGGTCACCGCGGTCATCGTCGGGCTCTGCTTCGGCGGGGCGAGCCTCATCGCCGGCTCCTCGGCGTTCCTGGACTCGGCCACGTTCACCGCCGCCTCCCCCGAGGCCGGTGTCGCGCTGCTGGGCTTCCTGGCCACGGTCAACGTCTTCCTGCTCGTCTTCAACATCATCCCGGCGTTCCCGCTGGACGGCGGGCGGATCGCCCGCGCGGCGATCTGGAAGGTGACGGGCGACCGCCACAAGGCGACGCGCCTGTCGGGGCGCATCGGCGTCGGCTTCGCCTACCTGCTCGGCGCGGCCGGCATCCTCATCGCGCTGCGCGGCGACACCTTCAACGGCATCTGGCTGCTGTTCCTGGCCTTCTTCCTCGGCCAGGGGGCCAAGGGCGCCGTGGTGCAGGCCGTCGTGACCGAGCGGATGGACGGCATCACCGCCGCCGACCTCATGGACACCTCGCCGGTGACCGTGCCGGCCAAGACGCCCGCCGTCGAGGCGCGCGACACCGCCTTCGACCGCTACGGCTGGCCGTGGTTCGGCGTGGTGGACGCCGAGGGGCGCTTCGCCGGCGTGCTGCGGCGCGTGGACATCGACGAGGCGATCCGGGCCGGTGCCCCCACCACGCCGGTGGGCGAGGCGCTGGATCCGCGTAGCCTCGAGTTCGCCGTGCCGGCGCAGACCTCGCTGGAGGAGCTGCTGGGCTCCGAGCCGCTGCGGCGCCTCGGAGCCCTGCTCGTGGTGGCGCCCGACGGGCGCCTGCAGGGCGTCGTGAGCGTGGAGCGGGTCCGCCGCGCGCTCGCGGCGGCGGTGCCCGCGACCTGAGCGCCCCCGCAGGGGCTAGATCGCCACCTGCTTGCGCCCGTGGTTGTTGGACGGCTTGCGGTTGCCGCGGCGGTACTCGCGGTTGAGCGTGCCGATGACGTCGATGCCGATCTCCTGCGGGCAGACGCGGGCGCACTCGCCGTAGTTCGTGCAGCCGCCGAAGCCCTCGGAGTCCATGGCCTCGACCATGGCCACCGCGCGGGTGCCTCGCTCGGCCTGGCCCTGGGGCATGAGGCTGAGGTGCTTGACCTTGGCGCCGGTGAAGAGCATCGCCGCGCCGTTGGGGCAGGCCGCCACGCAGGCGCCGCAGCCGATGCAGATGGCCGCGTCCATCGCGTCGATCTGGGTGTCGGAGGACACCGGCATCGAGTTGGGCTCGGGCTGGGGGCCCGTGGTGACGCTGACGTAGCCGCCGGCCTGGATGATCACGTCGAGCGCGCCGCGGTCGGTGACGAGGTCGCGGATGACCGGGAACGCGTTGGCCCGGAACGGCTCCAGGCGGATGGTCTGCCCGTCTTGGAACTGGCGCATGTAGACCTGGCAGCTCGTGACCTGCGTCGGTCCGTGGGGGACGCCGTTGATGACCAGCGAGCAGGTGCCGCAGATGCCCTCGCGGCAGTCGGAGTCGAACGCGATCGCCGTCTTGCCCTCGTGGACCTGGGTCTCGTTGAGCTGGTCGAGCATCTCCAGGATGCTCGCCTCGGGGTCGATGCCCTCGACGTCGAACGACTCGTACTTGCCCTCGTCGGAGAACGAGTCCTGGCGCCAGATCTCGAGGTGGAAGTTCACTTGTAGCTCCGTGTGGCGAGCGCCACTTCTTCGAAGGTCAGGGTCTCGTCGTGGGCGACCGGCACGCCGCCGTCGCCTCCGCCGCCGTACTCCCAGGCGGTCACCGAGGAGAACTGCTCGTCGTCGCGGACCGCCTCGCCGTCCTCCGTCTGGTGCTCCTCGCGGAAGTGCCCGCCGCAGGACTCCTCGCGGCGCAGGGCGTCCAGGCACATGAGCTCGCCGAGCTCGAAGAAGTCCGACAGCCGGCTGGCGTAGTCCAGGGTCTGGTTGAACTCGTCGGGGCGGCCGTCGACGCGGAGGTCCGTGCGGAACTCCTCCTTGATCTCGGCGATCTTGGCGAGCGCCTCGTGCAGGCCCTCGGCCGAGCGGGACATGCCGCACTTGTCGAGCATGACCTCGCCGAAGCGGCGGTGCAGCGCCGACGGCGCGGTGCTGCCGTTGGTGGTCATGAGGGTGTCGATGCGCTCGCGCACCTCCTCCTCCACCTGCCCGAACGCCTCGTGCTCGGTCGTGATCTTCTCGCGCGGCTCGGAGGCCAGGCGGTGCATGACCGTGTGGGGGACGATGAAGTAGCCGTCGGCGAGGCACTGCATCATCGCGCTGGCGCCCAGGCGGTTGGCGCCGTGGTCGGAGAAGTTCGCCTCGCCGATCGCGAAGAGGCCGGGGATCGTCGTCTGCAGCTCGTAGTCGACCCACAGGCCGCCCATGCCGTAGTGCGGGGCGGGGTAGATCCGCATCGGCGTCTCGTACGGGTCGTCGCCCGTGATGCGCCGGTACATGTCGAAGAGGTTGCCGTACTTGGCGGCGACGGCGTCCTGCCCCATCCGCTGGATGGCGTCGGCGAAGTCGAGGTAGACGCCGAGCCCGCCCGGGCCGACGCCGTTGCCGGCGTCGCACTCGTTCTTCG
>CAXUES010000302.1:3623-3965 GCA_964250185.1 uncultured Solirubrobacteraceae bacterium
CCGGTACATGTCGAAGAGGTTGCCGTACTTGGCGGCCACCGCATCGCGGCCGATCCGGCCGATCGACTCGCTGAAGTCCAGGTAGACGCCGCGGCCCGTGCCGCCCACGCCGTAGCCCTCGTCGCAGATGACCTTGGCCGCCCGCGAGGCGACGTCGCGCGGCACGAGGTTGCCGTAGGTCGGGTAGCGCTCCTCGAGGTAGTACATGCGCTCGTCCTCGGGGATGTCCTCGGGGCGGCGGTCGTCGCCCTGCTTGCGCGGGACCCAGACGCGGCCGTCGTTGCGCAGCGACTCGCTCATGAGCGTGAGCTTGGACTGGTACTCCCCCGACTGCGGGATGCA
>CAXUES010000303.1:0-3938 GCA_964250185.1 uncultured Solirubrobacteraceae bacterium
CTCTACCACCCCGCCGCGGCGCTGCACAACCCGAGCCTGCGCGGCACCCTCCTCGAGGACGCCGCGAAGCTCGGCGAGGCGGTGCGCGCCCTCAGGTGAGCGACGCGCAGACCACCAGCGCGAACGCCACGTGCACCGCGGCCAGCACCCAGGCCCACGGCTGCAGCGCGCGCTCCTCGAACGACGAGCGGTGCACGCCGCGCAGCAGCGAGCCCAGCGCGAAGAAGCCCACCGCCTGGGTCACCACGCCGACCGCGCCGAACACGAGCGCGTCGTCGAGCCCGTCCCAGCCCGCGCCGGTGTAGTGGATGGCGTAGTACTGGATGAGCCCGAGCGAGACCAGGCCCGAGGCGGAGAGCAGCGCCGCGTTGCGGTTGCCCTCCACGACGCCGCCGACGAAGAAGCCCGCGCCGAGCACGAGCAGCCCGACGAGGGAGTAGACGAGGACCTGCGCGACGAGCTCCAGCATGGTGGGGTCAGGCCTTCCGGTCGGTGGGAGTCTGAGCGCGGTCGCCGGCGTCGGCGACCTGCTCGTGGTGGATCTCGCGGAGCACGCGCTCCACGCGGGGATCGGCGACGATCGCCCGCAGGTGCTCCAGGCGGCCGACGATCGCCTCGATGTCGTCGTCGATCTCCGGCGTGCCCTCCACGGGCGTGCGCCGCAGGCGCGCCTCGGCCACCCGGCCGGCGAGCGCGGCGGTGAGGATCGCGGTGGCCGCGATCCCCGTGGCGATGACGAACGTCGCCAGGACGCGGATGCCCACGGTCTTGGGCGCGATGTCGCCGTAGCCGACCGTCGACATCGAGATGAACGCCCACCAGAACCCGTCGAAGACGCTGAGCTCGGGCTCCGTGGTGGAGTAGACGGTGCCGCCGAGGAGGATCCCGAGGGCGACGGAGCCCGCCGCCCAGCGGATCGGGCGCGCGGCGATGCGGTCGAACGTCGTGACGACGGCGTCGGCGGGCATGCGGACGCCGACCGTACCGGCGCCGGGGCAGGCGCGCAGCCGCCGGTCGCGTCCCTAGCCTGGGAGGCCCGCGCGATGGCCTCGACCGACTCCCCGACCCCCGCCTCCAAGCGCCCGCCGCGCAAGCTCGACGAGCAGCGCCGGAGCCTGCCCGCCGGGCCCGGCGTGTACATCTTCCGCGACGACAAGGGCAAGGTCATCTACGTCGGGAAGGCGATCTCGATCCGCAACCGGGTCAACTCGCACTTCTCCAACCCGGTGACGCGCGGCTCGGTCGAGATGACCGAGGTCATCGCGTCGGTCGAGTTCCTCCTGGTCAGCTCGGAGTCCGAGGCGCTGCTGGTCGAGCAGAACTTCATCAAGCAGCACAAGCCGCGCTTCAACATCCGCCTGCGCGACGACAAGAGCTACCCCTTCATCGCGATCTCCACCGACGAGCCTTTCCCGCGGGTGTACTTCACGCGCGAGCGCCACCGGCGCGACCGGCTCTACTTCGGCCCCTACTCCAGCGCCAAGCGGGTGCGCTCCACGCTGGAGACCCTCGGCAAGGTCTTCCTCTTCCGCTCCTGCAACGGCGTCGAGCCCGGCCGGCGCACCGGCTCGCCCTGCCTGGACTACTACATCAAGCGCTGCGGCGCCCCCTGCGTCGGCTACGTCGACCAGGAGGAGTACCGCGAGGCGATCGACGGCGTCGTCGCGTTCCTCTCCGGGCGCTTCAAGGACGTCGAGCGCGACCTGGAGCAGCGGATGAAGGACGCCGCCGCCGAGCAGGAGTTCGAGACGGCCGCCCTGGAGCGCAACCGCCTCAACGCGGTCCGCTCGCTGCTGCAGCGCCAGCGGGTCTCCAACGAGTCGGTCGGCACGCTGGACGCCGTGGCCATCGCGGTGGAGGGCGTGGACGCCAACGCGCAGGTCTTCCAGGTCCGCGACGGCGTGCTCGTCGACCGCCAGTCCTTCTACCTGGAGAACGTCGAGGAGCGCCCGATCGGCGACGTCGCCCAGGAGTTCCTCCTGCAGTACTACACGGGCGCCATGGGCATCCCGGGGCAGATCATCGTCCAGTCCGAGGTGCCCGACCAGGAGGTCATCGCCGAGGCGCTCATGGAGCGCCGCGGCGCGAAGGTCGTCGTGCGCGCCGCCGAGCGCGGCGACAAGCGGCGGATCCTCGAGCTCGCCGAGCGCAACGCGCGCCTGGCGCTGGACCAGGAGAAGCTCAAGAACGAGCGCTCCCGCCAGCAGCGCGTGCAGTCGCTGGACGGCCTGCAGGACGCGCTGGAGATGGAGCAGCTCCCGCTGCGCATCGAGTGCTTCGACATCTCCAACCTCATGGGGACGCACACCGTCGCCTCCATGGTGGTCTTCGAGGGCGGCGCGCCGAAGAAGTCCGACTACCGCCGCTTCACCATCCGCGGCCTCGAGGAGGGCGTCCCGGACGACTTCGCCGCCATGGACGAGGTCCTCTCGCGCCGGCTGAAGCAGTGGGAGGCCCAGCAGGACCTCTCCCCGCACGACCCCAACCGCAACGAGTCCTTCGCCACGCTGCCCAACCTCATCGTCATCGACGGCGGCCCGGGGCAGCTGTCGGCGGGCGTCCGCGCGCTGCAGGGCTTCATCGAGCGCGGCGTCACGGTCATCTCGCTGGCCAAGCGCATCGAGGAGGTCTTCGTGCCCGGCCGTCCGGCGCCGATCCTCCTGGACCACGACACCGCCGAGCTCCAACTGCTGCAGCGCGTGCGCGACGAGGCCCACCGCTTCGCCATCACGCACCACCGCCAGCGCCGCGACAAGGCGATGACCACCTCGGCGCTGGACCAGCTCCCGGGCGTCGGCCAGGTCCGCAAGCGCACGCTGCTCAAGCACTTCGGCTCGCCCCAGGGCGTGCTGGAGGCCTCCCAGGGCGAGCTGGAGGCGGTGCCGGGCCTCCCGGGGCGCACCGCGCGCGAGCTCTACGCGTTCCTCCACCGGACGTCGAGCGAGTGAGCACCCCGGCCGAGCGCTCGCCGCTCGAGGACCTCGTGATCATCTCGGGCTTCTCCGGCGCGGGGAAGTCGACGGCCATGAACGTCTTCGAGGACGCGGGCTACTTCTGCGTGGACAACCTCCCGCCGGAGATGATCCCGGGCCTGGTCGACGTCTTCGTCCACGAGGGGGCGAAGGTCGCGCGCGCGGCCGTCGTTTGCGACGTGCGCGGCGGGGAGCTCTTCGAGGGCCTCGCCCACGTCCTGGACGACCTCGCCGAGCGGCGGGTGCCCCACCGCATCCTCTTCCTCGACGCCGACGAGCAGACGCTGCTCACCCGCTACAAGGAGACCCGCCGCCGCCATCCGCTCGCCCCGCGCGGCGCGGTGGCCGCCGGCATCGCCGAGGAGCGCGAGCTCCTGCAGCCCCTGCGCACCCACGCCGACGTCGTCCTGGAGACGACGGGCCTCAGCGCGGCAGCGTTGCGGCGCCGGATCGCCGACGAGTTCCTGCCCCGCCAGGCCACGGGCCGCCTCGCGGTGACGTTCCAGTCCTTCGGCTTCAAGCACGGCCCGCCGCGCGACGCCGACCTCGCCTTCGACGTGCGCTTCCTGCCCAACCCGCACTACGTCCCCGACCTCAAGCCGCTCACCGGCAAGGACCGGCGGGTGGTCGACTACGTCGCGCGCGACGGCCGCCTGCAGGCCTTCTACGAGCACCTCGAGCCGCTGCTGGACTTCCTGCTGCCCCAGTACGAGGCCGAGGGCAAGGCCCACCTCGTGGTGGGGATCGGCTGCACGGGCGGCCAGCACCGTTCCGTGGCCATCGTCGAGCACCTCGCCGCGCGCTACGCCCCGCGGGAGGACCTCGTGGTCGAGGCCGCCCACCGCGACATCTCCCTGCGCTGAGCGAGGCCCGCAGAGCGGTCGGTCGCGCGGGCGGTCGGGTAGGGTCCGCTCAATGCCCGTCCGCGTAGGGATCAACGGCTTCGGCCGCATCGGCCGCAACTTC
>CAXUES010000304.1:0-3919 GCA_964250185.1 uncultured Solirubrobacteraceae bacterium
CGCGACGTACGGGACGCTGGTCACGGGCACCGCGGCCCCTCCGAGGATCCGGGGCGCCGCCGAGGCCTGGCCCGGGAGGAGCAGCCCGCCGCCGAGCAGGAGGACGCCGGCGAGGACCGGCCGCAGGAGGAGCGCACGCATCTCGGCGCGAGGCTACGCGAAGCCGCGACGACGTGGCGCAGCGGGCCCGGTGCCCCGACGGGCAGCCGTCTACCATCTGCGGCAGATGGCCTACGGCCGCAGACTCCCCCTCCTCGCCGCCTCCGCCACGCTCGTGCTGCTGCTCGCGCTCGGCCTCGCGCTGTTCTCGGCGCCGATGGACGTCGACCAGGGCTTCTCGCAGAAGATCTTCTACGTGCACGTCCCCATGGCGATCATCGCCCTCGGGGGCTTCGTCGCCGGCGGCGTCTTCGGGCTGCAGCACCTGCGCACGGGCGACCCGCGCTCGGACCTGCGCTCCTATGTGTGCATCCACCTCAGCGTGGTGCTGGGCGTCGGCGTGCTGGCCACGGGGATGATCTGGGCCAAGGCGGCCTGGGGCGTGTGGTTCGAGTGGCGCGAGCCGACGCTCGTGTCGTTCCTGATCATCTTCCTCCTGTACTGCACCTACCAGCCGCTGCGGTTCTCGATCGAGGACCCCGACCGCCAGCGGCGCTACGCCTCGGTCTTCGCGGTCATCGCGGGTGCCTTCACGCCGATCGCCTTCGCCGCGGTCCGCCTGGGCGACACGTTCATCCACCCGAAGGTGCTCAACGAGGGCGGCGCGGACCTGCCCGGTGGCATGCGGGCGCCGTTCTACCTGGCCATCGTCGGGATGCTCCTGCTCTTCGTGGCGCTGTACCGCTATGAGCTGAGCAACAAGCACGCCCAGGCCCGCGTCCGCTCCCTGCGCCGCAAGCTCGGCGGCGACGCCGTCGCCGTCGGCCGCTCCGCCGCGCCGCAGGTGCACGCGTGACCTGGCTGCTCGCCCAGGGCGACGCGGGCGGCGCGCTGCCCGACAACTCGGGCTACGTCTGGGCGGCCTACCTCGTCCTCTTCGCGCTCGTGCTCGTGTACTTCGCGATAATGGCCGTCAAGCTCTCGCGCCTGGAGCGCGACCTGATCGAGCTCGACGAGCTCGCCGACCGCCGCGTCCCGGGCGCCGCGGCGCAGCCCGACCTCGTGCCCGCCGTGCCCGAGCCGGAGGAGGTCCGCTGATGGCCCACCGTGGCGGCGAGCTGCTGGCCCTCGGCATCTCCCACAAGACCGCGCCCGTCGCCGTCCGCGAGCGCCTCGCGCTCGCGCCGCGCGCGACGAGCCGCCTCGTGCAGGAGCTCGTCGCCCGCGACGACGTCGACGAGGCCGTCGTCATCTCCACGTGCAACCGCACCGAGGTCTACCTCGTCACGACCGACCCGGTCGAGGCCGAGGCCGACGTCCTCGGCGTGCTCGCCCGCCGCTCCGGCTTCCGCCCGACCGAGCTGGCCGGTTCGATCTACTCCCCCACCAACTGCGACGCCGCCCGCCAGCTCTACCGGGTGACCAGCGGGCTGGAGTCGATGGTGGTCGGCGAGGCCGAGGTCCAGGGCCAGGTCCGCCGCGCGTACGAGACCGCGCTGGAGGCCGGCACCACCGGCACGATGACCAACCGCCTGTTCACCGCCGCGCTGCAGGCGGGCAAGCGCGTGCGGACCGAGACGGCGATCGGCGCGGCCCGCACGTCGGTGGCGACGATCGGGGTGGAGCTCGCCTCGCAGGTCGTGGGGGACCTCACCGACCGCAACGTCGTCGTGGTCGGCGCGGGCGAGACGAGCGAGCTCGTGGCCCGCGCCATGGCCGCCCGCGGCGTCCACACCCTCTTCGTGGCCAACCGCCACGCCGACCGCGCCCGCGCGCTGGCCGACGGCGTCGGCGGCAGCGTCGTGCCGTTCGACGAGCTGCCGATGCAGCTGGCCACCGCCGACGTCGTCATCTCCTCGACCTCCTCCCCGCACCCGCTCATCGAGGTGGACTCGCTCGAGCAGGTCATGCGCCACCGCGCCGACCGCCCGCTGGTCCTCATCGACCTCGCCGTCCCCCGCGACGTGGAGCCCGCCTGCGCGCAGCTGCCCGGCGTGACGCTGTTCAACGTGGACGACCTGCAGGCCGCGGTGGCCCGCAACCTCTCCGTCCGCGAGGGGGAGCGCTCCCACGCCGAGGAGATCGTCGAGGAGGAGATCCAGCGCTTCGCCCGCTGGCTCGGCGAGCTCGACGTCCGCCCGACGGTGGCGGGCCTCCGCGAGCACGGCCAGCAGATCGTCGACGGCGTCCTGGCCGAGAACGCCGGCCGCTGGGAGTCCGCCTCGCCGCGCGACCTGCAGCGCGTCGACGCGATCGCCCGCGCGGTCATGCAGCGCCTGCTCCACGAGCCGACCCGGCAGCTCAAGGAGCTCGCCCAGGAGGGCGGACACGGCCGCCTCGAGGTCGTCCGCGAGCTCTTCGGCCTGGAGGCCGGCCCCACGCCGCACCCGCCGATCGCCCCGGCCGCCTCGGTCGACGCCGACGTCGACGACGTCGCCGGGGAGCAGCGCGCCGCGAGCCGCCGGGCGTGAGGATCGGCACGCGGGGCAGCGCCCTCGCGCTCGTCCAGGCCCACTGGGTCGCCGACCAGCTCCCCGGCGAGCACGAGGTCGTGACGATCACGACCACGGGCGACCGCGACCGCGCGGCGCCCGACAAGGCCAAGTGGGTCAAGGAGCTCGAGCGCGCGCTGCTGGCCGGCGACGTCGACCTCGCCGTGCACTCCGCCAAGGACGTGCCGAGCTGGATGCCCGACGGCCTCGAGCTCGTGGGCGCGCCGCCGCGCGCGGACCCGCGCGACGTGGTGGTCGGCCGCCTGGCCGGCCGTGTCGGCACCTCCTCCCCGCGTCGCGCCGCGATGCTCCGCGCCGACCACCCGGAGGCCGAGGTCGTCGAGGTGCGCGGGAACGTCGACACGCGCCTGCGCAAGCTCGCCGACGGGGAGCTCGACGGGCTCCTGCTCGCCGCGGCAGGGCTCGCGCGGCTCGGGCGCACCGAGCGCTCCACGCCGCTGGACATGGTCCCCGCGCCCGGGCAGGGCACGCTCGCGCTGCAGGCCCGCTCCGGCACCGCTCCCCTCCTGCGCGACGAGGCGACGTGGGCGGCGCTGCTCTGCGAGCGCGCCTGCACGCGCGCGCTCGGCGCGGACTGCCGCTCCGCCGTGGGCGTCCACCACGACGGCACGCGCCTGCGGGCCTGGGTCGGCGCGGAGGACGGCTCGGGTTGGGTGGCCGACGAGCTCGCCGGCGAGCCCACCGAGGCGCTCGGCCTCGAGGTCGCCGAGCGCCTGCTCGGCGCGGGCGCCCGGCACTACCTCGGCACGGTCGACGTCTGATGGCGGGTCCCGGGAAGGTCTCGCTCGTCGGCGCGGGACCTGGCGATCCCGGCCTCATGACCGTCCGCGCGCTGCAGGTCATCGCGCAGGCCGACGTGGTCCTGGCCGACAAGCTCATCCCGGTGGAGGCGCTGGACGCCGTGCGCCCCGGCGCCGAGATCGTCGACGTCGGGAAGATCGGCGGCGGCGAGCAGGTCCCGCAGGACGTCACCACCCAGCTGCTCATCGACCGGGCGCTGGAGGGCAAGCACGTCGTGCGGATCAAGGGCGGCGACCCGTTCGTCTTCGGGCGCGGCGGCGAGGAGGCGCAGGCCTGCGTCGCCGCCGGGGTGGCCTGGGAGGTCGTCCCCGCGGTCACGAGCGGCATCGCCGCCCCGGCCTACGCGGGCATCCCCGTGACCCAGCGCGGGCTCGCCCCGGGGGTCGCGTTCGTCACCGGCCACGAGGACCCGGCCAAGCCCGACACCCAGCTGGACTGGCCCGCGCTCGCGCAGTTCCCCGGGACGCTCGTCTTCTACATGGGCGTGCGCACGCTGGGGCGCATGG
>CAXUES010000305.1:0-299 GCA_964250185.1 uncultured Solirubrobacteraceae bacterium
CATCTACACCTGGCTGCCCCTCGGCGTGCGCGTGCTGAACAACGTGGCGCGGGTGGTGCGCGAGGAGATGGACGCCATCGGCGGCCAGGAGCTCCTGATGCCGGTCATCACCCCGGCCGAGCTGTGGAGGCGGACGGGCCGCTACGAGTCCACGCAGCCCGAGCTCTTCCGCCTGGAGGACCGCAAGGGCTCCGACCTCGTCCTCGGGCTCTCGCACGAGGAGACGGTGACCTTCCACGTCTCGCAGCTCGTGCGCTCCTACCGCGACCTCCCGCTGCAGCTCTACCACCTGCAGACCA
>CAXUES010000305.1:309-3793 GCA_964250185.1 uncultured Solirubrobacteraceae bacterium
AAGGGCCGCGACGAGGCCCGCCCGCGCGCCGGGCTGCTGCGCACGCGCGAGTTCATCATGAAGGACGCCTACTCCTTCGACCGCGACGAGGCGGGCCTCGCGGAGAGCTACGAGGCCTACCACGGCGCCTACGGGCGGATCATGGAGCGCTGCGGGCTGGAGTTCTACGCCTGCGAGGCCGACGTCGGCCTGATGGGCGGGTCGGGCGCCCACGAGTTCATGGCGCCCTGCGCCGCCGGGGAGAACGACGTGGTGCTCGCCCCGGGCTACGCCGCCAACATCGAGGTGGCCGTCGCCGAGGCGCGCTGCGTGGAGCCGCTGCGCGACGACCTGTCCGGCACGCTGCCCACGCCGGGCTGGGGGACGATCGCCGCGGTCGCCGAGGGGCTGGGCATCGACCCCGGCCAGTCGCTGAAGGCCTTCCCGGTCGTGGTGGAGGGCCGCGGCCTCGTGCTCGTCCTCCTGCGCGGCGATCACCGCGTCAACGAGGTCAAGCTCGCCACGCGGCTCGGTGCGCCCTACCGCCAGGCCACCGCCGACGAGCTCCCCGGGCCCGCCGGGTTCATCGGCCCGCGCGAGGGCGTCGAACTGCTCTACGACGCGGCCGTCACGCCGGGCCGCTACGTCGCGGGCGCCAACGAGGCCGACGCGCACGTCGTCGTCGAGGTCGAGGCGGGCGAGCGCGCCGACGTGCGCCTCGTCGAGGTCGGCGACACCGTCGGCGGGCACGCGGTGACCATCGAGCCGGCCATCGAGGTCGGCAACATCTTCAAGCTCGGCACGCGCTACTCCGAGCCGCTCGGCGCGACCTACCTCGACGAGGACGGCCGCGAGCAGCTCATCGTCATGGGCTCCTACGGCATCGGCCCGGCCCGCATCGCGGCCGCCGCCGTCGAGCAGCTCTCCGACGAGCGCGGCATCTCGTGGCCCAAGGCCATCGCCCCCTACGACGTCGAGCTCGTGGCGCTGGGCAAGCCGGGCGGCGCGGAGCACGCGGCGGCCGAGGAGGTCTACGCGGAGCTCAAGGCCGCGGGCGTCGACGTGCTGCTCGACGACCGCGCGGCGAGCACGGGCGAGAAGCTCGCCGACGCCGAGCTGCTCGGCGTGCCGCTGCGGCTGACCCTGGGCAAGCGCGGGCTGGCCGAGGGCCGCCTGGAGGCCCAGCGCCGGCGCGGGCGCGAGGACGTGGAGGGCGGCCTGCCGCTGCAGGGCGCCGCGGAGGCGGTGGCCGAGCTGTGGCCCAGCCTCCCGTAGACGGCCCCCTCGGTGGGGCGGGCGCCGGGCGCGAGCGCGGCGTGCGCGACGACGGCACGCCGACGGTCCCCGCGCGGGCGCAGGCCCGCGTCGAGGAGGCCACGGCCCGCGCGCAGGAGGCCGTCGAGCGCGGCCGCGCCCGCGTCGAGGAGCGCCTGGAGAAGCCGCGCCTGACCTTCCGCCGGCTGTCGGGGTTGGACCGCTCGGGCCCGCCGCCGGCCCAGACGATGGCCGGGCAGCCGCTGAACGTCTGGACGATCCCCAACGCCATCGGGCTCGTCCGCCTCGCGCTCATCCCGGTCTTCCTCGTGCTCGCGCTGCTGAGCGACGAGGGGACGGACCTGTGGCCGTTCGTGCTGTTCATGGTCATCGCGGCCTCGGACTACGCCGACGGGATCGCCGCCCGGCTGACGGGGCAGTACTCGCGCTTCGGCGTGCTGCTGGACCCCTTCGTCGACCGGCTGCTGGTCATCGCGGGCATCGTCGTGTGCTGGCGGTTCGACCTGCTGCCCCACTGGGCGCTGGCCATCGTGGTCCTGCGCGAGGGGCTGCTCGTCGTCGGCGGGCGCATGGCGCTGCAGCGCGGCGTGGAGTGGAAGGTCAACTGGCCCGGGCGCGCCGCGGTGTGGCCGACCATGGGCGGCATCGCCGCCGCGCTCGTCGGGATCGGCTGGCCCGCGGACGCGTCGTTCGTCCTCGGGCTCGTGCTCTCGTGGTGGGCCGCCTTCGGGTACGTGGCCAACGCCCGGCAGCAGCTGAAGGCCCGCTCAGGCGCAGGATCCGGTGCACCCTCAGCCTCGTCTTGAGGGTGACGGGAGCGCTGGTATGCTCGCGCTCACCGCGCTTCGGCGCCCGAATGCAGGAGACTGGGCCCCATGGACACGTTCCCCGACCTCGGCTCCCTGGCAGACCAGGAGCTCAAGGACCTCATCGCGCAGCTCACGCAGGAGGAGGTCGACGTCTCCTACCAGCGCCGCATCCTCCACGGCAAGATCGACATCCTGCGCGCCGAGCTGGTCAACCGCCTGCGCAAGAAGCACGAGGGCGGCGAGGACGTCCTCACCGACATGGACGTCCAGCAGCTGACGGACATCCTCGCGGGCCGCGCCTCGGGGGAGAGCACGCCCTAGGGCGCTGCGTGAGCCCCCGTGGCCCAGCACTGCCCCGAATGCGGCTTCGTCAACGTCGACGGCGCCAACTACTGCCAGAAGTGCGGCTCCTTCCTGGGTGACACGGGTGGCGGCGAGGCGCCCGCGGAGACCGGCGGGCGCACCGCGACCTACCGCGTCGGCGAGACGGGCGACTTCATCCCCGTGGACGTCGCCGACGTGGTGGACGCCGCGGGCGCCGCCGTGGTCATCCGCTCCGGCGGCGGCCGCGTGGGGGAGTCCTTCCCGCTCGGCGCCGAGCGGGTGACGATCGGCCGGCGCCCCGACTCCGACGTCTTCCTCGACGACGTGACGGTCTCGCGCGACCACGCGCTGATCGTGCGTCGCGGGGGCGACTGGCACCTCGACGACCTGGGCTCGCTCAACGGCACCTACGTCAACCGGGAGCGCATCGACTCGCGCCGCCTCGACGACGGCGACGAGCTGCAAGTCGGCAAGTACAAGCTCACCTTCCTGCAGCACTGACCGAGGGGACGCCCGCGCCATGGCCACCACCGAGGACCCCCGGGCACCGCTGGAACGACCCGCGGGAGCCGGGCGCGGGCTGACGATCGGCGCGGTGAGCAAGGCGCTGCAGGCCGAGTTCCCCGACATCTCGATCTCCAAGATCCGCTACCTGGAGGACCAGAAGCTCCTCACGCCGCGGCGCACGCCCGGCGGGTACCGGCTCTACGCCTCCTCGGACGTCGCGCGCCTGCGGACCATCCTGCGCCTGCAGCGCGACGAGTTCCTGCCGCTGCGGGTCATCCGCCAGGAGCTCGCCACGGGCCGCTCGGCCGACGAGTCCGCGCAGCGGCCCGCCGAGCCCGCGCGCGTGCCCGCGTCCGACGTGCAGGGCCGCGAGGCGCCCGCCGCGGCGCCCCGCCCGCGGCGCCGCGCCGGCGTGACCGTCGAGCCGACGGGCGCGACCTACACGCTGGAGGAGGTCCTGGAGGAGACCCGCGCCGACGCGTCGCTCGTCCGCGAGCTCGAGGACTTCGGCGTCGTGCGCGGCGAGCAGCGCGACGGCACCCGCCGCTACGACGAGACGGAGCGCGAGATCGTCCGCGCCGCCGCCGAGC
>CAXUES010000306.1:0-3791 GCA_964250185.1 uncultured Solirubrobacteraceae bacterium
CCGGCCACGTCGCCGCGCTCGGCTTCGAGCTCTACATGCAGATGCTCGACGAGGCCGTGACGCTCGCGGAGGCCGCGGGGGAGCCCGCCGAGGACGAGCCCGAGCCCGTGCGCCTGGACGTCAACGTCGACGCCTACGTGCCCGCGGACTACGTCCCCTACGAGCAGGCCAAGATCGACGTGCACCGCCGGATCGCCTCCGCCCGCGAGGTCGCCGACCTCGGCGAGCTGCGCGCCGAGCTCGAGGACCGCTTCGGGCCGGTGCCCGAGCCGCTGGACAACATGCTCAGCCTGCAGGAGGCGCGCATCAAGCTCGGCATGGCCGGCGCGCGCAACGTCTCCTTCCGCCAGGGGCTGCTGTCGGTGACGCCGATCGACCTCGACGCTGCCGCGGCCGCGCGCCTCAAGGAGGAGCTCCCGCACTCGACCTACGAGCCGGGCCGCTCGCAGGTCAGCGTGCGGGTCCCGACCGACCCGGAGCAGCGCTTCCCGGCGGTCGTGCACGCGGCGGGCGCGCTGCTGGCGGTCGTTCGCGGCGCCGAGCTCGATGCACCGGTCCTCAGCGCGGCTTAGCCCACGCTGAACTCGGCACGTCTACCCTGCGACCCGATGTCGCGAACGCTCCGCCCCGTCCTCGCCTGCGCCGCCGCCCTGGTGGCCGCAGGCTCCCTCGCCGCCTGCGGGGGCGACTCCGTCCCCGGCAACGCCGTCGCGCGGGTGGGCGACGTCTCCATCAAGAAGGCGACGTTCGACCACTGGGAGCGCATCGCCGCGATCGCCACCGCCCAGCAGGCCGACCCCACGGCCGCCGCCTCGGGCAAGGTGCCCGCGGTGTCGATCCCCGACGGCCCGAACTACACGAAGTGCGTCGCGGCGAAGAAGAAGGCGGCGGGCAAGCCGGCCCGCGGGCAGAAGGTCCCGACCGACGCCGAGTACAAGACGCAGTGCAAGACCGAGGACAAGACGCTCACCGACCAGGTCATGCAGGTCCTCATCAACGCCGAGTGGATCAACAACGAGGCCAAGGCGCAGGACCTCAAGGTCTCCGACGCCGAGGTCAAGAAGCAGCTCGACGCGCAGATCGCGCAGGCGTTCCCCGACCGCTCGCAGTTCACGACCTACATCAAGGCCTCGGGCTACACGATGGCCGACCTGCTCCTCCAGCAGCGCTCGCAGGTCCAGCAGACCAAGCTCGTCGAGAAGCTCCAGAAGGGGACCGACAAGGTCTCCAACGCGCAGATCCAGGCCTACTACGACAAGAACAAGTCGCGCTTCGCCCAGCCCGAGAAGCGCGACCTGCGCGTCGTGCTGACCAAGCCCGCCCAGGAGAGCCGCGCCAAGGAGGCGAAGGCCGCGCTGGAGGCCGGCGACTCGTGGAAGTCCGTGGCGGCGAAGTACTCGATCGACCAGGCCTCCAAGGCGCAGGGCGGCGTGCTGCTCGGCGTGAGCAAGGGCCAGCAGGAGAAGGCGCTCGACGACGCGGTCTTCTCGGCCAAGAAGGGCGCGATCTCCGGTCCGGTCAAGACGCAGTTCGGCTGGTACGTCTTCCAGGTCACCAAGGTCACGCCGGCCTCGCAGCAGACCGTCCAGCAGGCCGCCCCGCAGATCCGCCAGCAGCTCGTCACCACCGCGCAGAACTCGGTGGTGGAGAAGTTCGCCAAGAGCTACCAGAAGCGCTGGACCGCCAAGACCGAGTGCCGCAAGGGCTACGTCGCCACGGGCTGCAAGGAGGCCCCCAAGGCGGCCACCACCGCGGCGGCCGGCGCCACCACGGTCCCGGCGAGCTAGCAGCACCACCGCCGTACCCTCCTGCGGTGTGAGCACCACATCGCAGGAGGTCGCCGACGCGCTCGTCCGCCTCGACGAGGTGACGCGCCACCTGCGCGTCTCCTGCCCCTGGGACCGCGAGCAGGACGAGCGCTCGATCGTGCCCCACACGGTCGAGGAGGCCTACGAGCTCGCCGACGCAGCGAACTCCGGCGACGACCGCCGTCTCGCCGACGAGCTCGGCGACGTCCTCTTCCAGGTGCACTTCCTGTCGCTGCTGCTCGAGGAGCGCGACGCGGGCTCCCTGGCCGACGTCGCCGACCACGTCCGGACCAAGCTCATCCGGCGCCACCCGCACGTGTACTCCGACACCGAGGTGGCCGACGCGGGGGAGGTGCTGGCCAACTGGGACGCCATCAAGGCGACCGAGGCCGGCCGCGAGCCCGGCATCTTCGGCGAGGTCCCCGAGAACCTCCCGGGCCCGCTCTACGCCCGCAAGGTCCAGCGCCGCGCGGCGACCGCCGGCCTCGATGTCGATGAGGTCCCCTACGCCGCGGTGGAGGCGCAGCTCGAGCTGCTGCCCGAGGCGGCCGCGGCCGGGCCCGCCGAGGCCTTCGACGTCGTCGGCGACCTGCTCTTCGCCGCGGTCAACGTCGCCCGCAAGCTCGAGGTGGACCCGGAGCTCGCGCTGCGGTCGGCCTCGGGTAGGTTCCGCAGCACCGTGGAGGGCGCGGAGCAGCTCGCGTCCCGCCACGGCCGTCCGTGGGAGGAGCTGTCCCCGGACGAGAAGCTCTCCCTCTACGCCCAGGCGAGGTTCCAAGCATGAGCCAGATCGAGCACGTCCACGCCCGCCAGGTCCTCGACTCGCGCGGCAACCCGACGGTGGAGGTCGAGCTCGCCCTGCGCTCGGGCGCCTCCGGCCGGGCCATCGTCCCCTCGGGCGCCTCCACCGGCGAGTTCGAGGCCACCGAGCTGCGCGACGGCGGCGAGGCCTACGGCGGCAAGGGCGTCGAGCAGGCCGTGGCCAACGTCAACGGGGAGGTCCGCGAGGCGATCGCCGGCCGCGACGCCACCGACCAGGCCGGCCTGGACGAGGCCCTCATCGCCCTGGACGGCACGCCGAACAAGTCCCGCCTGGGCGCCAACGCGATCCTCGGCGTCTCCCTGGCCGCCGCGCACGCCGCAGCCGCGGAGGAGGGCCTGCCGCTGTACCGCTACCTCGGCGGCGAGCAGGCGCACGTGCTGCCCGTGCCGATGATGAACGTCCTCAACGGCGGCGCGCACGCCGACAACTCCGTCGACTTCCAGGAGTTCATGGTCGTCCCCGCGGGAGCGACGACCTTCCGCGACGGCCTGCGGATCGGCACGGAGGTCTACCACGCGCTCAAGGGCTTGCTGGCCAAGCGCGGCCTGGCCACGGCGGTCGGCGACGAGGGCGGCTTCGCGCCGGACCTGGGCTCCAACGAGGAGGCGCTCGAGGTGCTCGTGGCGGGCATCGCGGCCGCGGGCTACACGCCGGGGGAGGACGTCGTCATCGCCCTGGACCCGGCCACGTCGGAGATCTTCGGGGAGACGGGCTACGTCCTGGAGCACGAGGACCGCACGCTCGACGCCGCCGCGATGGCCGACTACTGGGCCGAGATGGCCGGCCGCTACCCCATCGTCTCGATCGAGGACGGCATGGACGAGGAGGACTGGGAGGGCTGGGGCACGTTGACCAAGCGCCTGGGCTCCAGCGTCCAGCTCGTCGGCGACGACCTCTTCGTCACCAACACCGAGCGCCTGCAGCGCGGCATCGACGCGGGCGTGGGCAACTCGATCCTCATCAAGGTCAACCAGATCGGCACGCTGACCGAGACGCTCGCGGCGATCAAGCTGGCCCGCGACGCGGGCTACACCGCCGTCATGAGCCACCGCTCGGGCGAGACCGAGGACGTGACCATCGCCGACCTCGCCGTCGCCACCAACTGCGGCCAGATCAAGACCGGCGCCCCGTGCCGCAGCGACCGCGTCGCCAACGTACGC
>CAXUES010000307.1:0-3785 GCA_964250185.1 uncultured Solirubrobacteraceae bacterium
GGTGGCGCTGCGGCGGGCCGAGGAGGCCGAGCACCTCGTGCGCGAGCGCTCCGGCGGCGACGTCGAGGCGCTCCGGGCCTCCGCGGGGCCCGCCGGCCCCGCGGTGCTCGCCGAGGCGCTGCTCGCCCTGCGCCAGGCCCGGACGACGAACGACCCGGTGCGGCTCGCCGCCGCGCTCGGGGACGTCGGCCGGGCGGCGGCGGGATGGCGGGCGCGGCTGTGAGGACGCTTCGCTCCGCGGCGAACCGTCCTCGCCGTAGCGTGCCGCCCATGAGCCCGAACGCCCGCGTCGGCGCCGCCGTCGCCTTCACCGTCCTCGCCTGGGCGTCGGCCTTCGTGGCCATCCGCCACGTCGGCGAGGACGTCGGCCCGGGCCCGCTCGCCGCCGGCCGGCTGCTCGTCGGCACGCTCGCGCTGTGGGCGCTGCGCGGGCGGCGCGCGTGGGTGGCGCCGACCCGCCGCGAGTGGACGCTCCTGCTCGTCTACGGGATCGGCTGGTTCGGCGTCTACAACGTCGCGCTCAACGCGGCCGAGCGCAAGATCGACGCGGGCACCACCGCGATGCTGGTCAACGTCGGCCCGATCCTCATCGCGCTGCTCGCCGCCGCGTTCCTCGGGGAGCGCCTGACGCGCTGGCTCGGGATGGGGGCGGGCGTCGCCTTCTGCGGCGCGGTGGTCATCGGGCTGGCCACCCGCGACAGCGCCGACGCCGACCTCGGCGGCGTGCTGCTCTGCCTGCTCGCCGCGGTGACCTACGCCGTCGGGGTCATCAGCCAGAAGCAGGTGCTCGGCCGGCTGCCCTCCGCGCAGGTCACCGCGACCGGGTGCACGATCGGCGCGATCGCCTGCCTGCCGTTCGTGCCGGCGCTCGTCGGTGCGGCGGGCGAGGCGCCTGCGGGCTCCCTGGCGTGGATCGCCTACCTCGGCGTCGTGCCCACGGCGCTGGCGTTCACGACCTGGGGCTACGCACTGGGCCGCATGGACGCGGGGCGCCTCGGCGTGACGACCTACCTCGTGCCGCCGCTGGCCGCGCTCGGCGGGTGGGTGCTGCTCGGCGAGGCGCCGCCGGCGCTCGCGTTCGCCGGCGGCGCGCTCTGCCTGCTCGGGGTCGGGCTGTCGCGGCGGCGGGATCCCGCGTGAGCCGCGCGCCGCAGGCGCGGCCGTTGGCCGACGGAGCCGCGCTCGCGCGCCTGGCCGGGCACCTGGCCGACCCGACGCGCGCCACCGTCCTGCTCGCGCTGCTCGACGGTCGCGCCTGGACGCTGTCGGAGCTCGCCGCGCAGGCCGGCGTCGGGCGGCCGACGCTGTCGGACCACGCGTCGCGCCTGGTCGCCGCGGGCCTGTTGGCCGAGGAGCGCCAGGGCCGCCACCGCTACCTGCGCCTGGCCGACGACGCGACGGCGGCGCTCGTCGAGGCGCTCGCCGGGCACGCCGGACCGGGCGAGGCGCCCGCGGGGCTGCGCGACGTGCGGGCGTCGGCGGCGCTCGCCGCCGGGCGCACGTGCTTCGACCACCTCGCGGGGCGCCTCGGGGTGGGCTTGCTCGACGCGCTGGTGGCCCGTGGCCACGCGACGCGGGGCGACGGGCTGGCGCTCACCTCGTCAGGGACGGCATGGCTCGGCTCCCTCGGGGTCGACGTCGATGCCCTGCGCCGGGCTCGGCGCCCGCTCGTGCGGCCGTGCCTGGACTGGACGGAGCGCCGCTGGCACCTGGCCGGGAGCGCGGGAGCGGCGCTGCTGGACGTGTCGCTCGCGCGTGGGTGGGTCGTCCGCCGGGAGGGCTCCCGGGCCGTGGCGCTCACGGACGCCGGCGAGCGGGCGCTCCGGGCCGGGATCGGCTTCGTCGGCGCCTAGACTTGATGGTGCATGAGCACCCAGTTCATCTTCACGATGCAGCGCGTCACCAAGCGGGTCCCGCCCGACAAGACGCTGTTCAACGACCTGTCGCTGTCCTTCTACAAGGGGGCGAAGATCGGGGTGCTCGGCTACAACGGCTCGGGCAAGTCGACGCTGCTGAAGATCATGGGCGGCATCGACACCGAGTTCTCCGGCGAGGCGACCCTGCTGCCCTCCGCGACGGTCGGCTACCTCGAGCAGGAGCCCGAGCTCGACGAGACCAAGACCGTCAAGGAGAACGTCGAGGACGGCGTCCGCGCGACCAAGCAGCTGCTGGAGCGCTTCAACGAGCTGGCGATGAACTACTCCGACGAGACCGCGGACGAGTTCGCCGACCTGCAGGCGAAGATCGACGCGGCCGACGCCTGGAGCCTGGACACCCAGCTCGAGTACGCGATGGACGCGCTGCGCTGCCCGCCGGCGGACGCCTCGGTCGTCGACCTCTCCGGCGGTGAGCGCCGCCGCGTCGCGCTGTGCCGCCTGCTGCTCAGCGCGCCCGACCTGCTCCTCCTCGACGAGCCCACCAACCACCTCGACGCCGAGTCGGTGGCCTGGCTGGAGCAGCACCTCGCCGACTACAAGGGCGCCGTGGTCGCGGTGACCCACGACCGGTACTTCCTCGACAACGTCGCGGGCTGGATCCTGGAGATCGACCGCGGCAAGGGCATCCCGTACGAGGGCAACTACTCCGCCTGGCTGGAGGCCAAGCAGGAGCGCCTGGCCCAGGAGGACCGGCAGGACAAGTCGCGCCAGCGCCAGATCGCCGCCGAGCTCGACTGGGTCCGCACGAACCCCAAGGGCCGCCGGACCAAGTCCAAGTCGCGCCTGGCCCGCTACGAGGAGCTCGTGGCCGAGGAGCAGAACCAGAAGCTCGACGAGGTCACGATCCACATCCCGCCGGGCCCGCGCCTGGGCGACATCGTCATCGAGGCCAAGGACCTGCGCAAGGGCTTCGGCGACCGCCTGCTCATCGACGACCTCTCCTTCACGCTGCCGCCCGCGGGGATCGTCGGGGTCATCGGGCCCAACGGCGCGGGCAAGACGACGCTCTTCAAGATGATCACCGGCCAGGAGCAGCCCGACGAGGGCTCCATCCGCGTCGGCGACACGGTGCAGCTCGCCTACGTCGACCAGACGCGCGACGCGCTGGACCCGGAGCGCTCGGTGTGGGAGACGATCTCCGACGGCCTGGACTTCATCTCGGTCGGCAAGCAGGAGCTCAACTCCCGCCAGTACGTCTCGGGCTTCAACTTCAAGAAGGGCGACCAGCAGAAGAAGGTGGGCAAGCTCTCGGGTGGTGAGCGCAACCGCGTCCACCTCGCGAAGCTGCTGCGCACCGGCGGCAACCTGCTGCTCCTCGACGAGCCCACCAACGACCTGGACGTCGAGACGCTGCGCGCGCTGGAGAACGGCCTGCTGTCGTTCTCGGGCTGCGCGGTGGTCATCTCCCACGATCGCTGGTTCCTGGACCGCATCTGCACGCACGTGCTGGCGTTCGAGGGCGACTCGCGCGTGGAGTGGTTCGAGGGCAACTTCGAGGCCTACGAGGAGCACCGCCGCGCGTCGATCGGCGACGCCGCGGACCGCCCGCACCGCCTGACGTACAAGAAGCTCACGCGCTCCTGAGGCCCCGGGGGGTGGGCTGGATCGACTTCGCTATGGAGAAGTCGATCCAGCCCACCCCCCTCTACGCAGCGCCGAGGCGACCGCGGCGACGACGAGCTCGGGTTCGTGGCGCAGCTGCCGCCAGGTGACGCGGACGACGTGCCAGCCGTGGAGCTCGAGCTCGAGCGGCACGCGTCGATCGCTCTCGAACTTCCGGCGCTGGCGGTGGTGGGCGTAGCTGTCGCACTCCACCGCGACGCGCTGCTCGCGCCACACGCAGTCGAG
>CAXUES010000308.1:0-977 GCA_964250185.1 uncultured Solirubrobacteraceae bacterium
CCCTCCCAGGACATGAAGGCGACCATCAGGTTCTTGCCCAGCGCCATCTCGCCGTGGTCGGTCGAGGAGCCGTCGGCCAGCACGTGGCCGGCCTCGACGACGTCGCCCGTGGCCACGCGCGGCTTCTGGTGGATGAGCGTGCCCTGGTTGGAGCGGTCGAACTTGAGCAGCTTGTAGCTCTCCACGCCCTCGTCGGACTCGATCGTGATGCCCTCGGCGTCCACCGAGGTGACCGTGCCGGGCTTGCGGGCCAGCAGGACGTCGCCGGAGTCCAGCGCGGCGCGCCGCTCCATGCCCGTGCCCACGACGGGGGCGTCCGGGACGAGCAGCGGCACCGCCTGGCGCTGCATGTTCGAGCCCATCAGGGCGCGGTTGGCGTCGTCGTGCTCGAGGAACGGGATCATCGCCGTCGCCACGGACCAGATCTGCTCCGGGGAGACGTCCATGAGGTCGACCTCGGTCGGCGCGACCGTGACGTACTGGCCGGCCTGCGTGCGGGTGACGACCTCCTCGGAGGTGAGCTTCCCGTGCTCGTCCACCGGCGAGTTCGCCTGCGCGATGAACTTCGTCTCCTCCTGCGTGGCGTCCAGGTGGACGACCTCGTCGGTGACCACGCCGTCCTTGACCACCTTGTAGGGGGTCGTGACGAAGCCGTACTCGGAGACCTGCGCGTAGCTCGACAGGGAGCCGATCAGGCCGATGTTCGGGCCCTCCGGCGTCTCGATCGGGCACATGCGCCCGTAGTGGGTCGGGTGGACGTCGCGGACCTCGATGGGCGCGCGCTCGCGGGTCAGGCCGCCCGCGCCGAGCGCCGAGAGGCGACGGCGGTGGGTCAGGCCCGCCAGCGAGTTGTTCTGGTCCATGAACTGCGAGAGCTGCGAGGAGCCGAAGAACTCCTTCTGCGCGGCGACGACCGGGCGGATGTTCACGATCGTCTGCGGCGTGATCGTGTCCTCGTCCTCGGTGGTCAGGCGCTC
>CAXUES010000308.1:987-1937 GCA_964250185.1 uncultured Solirubrobacteraceae bacterium
CCGCGACGGGCTCGCGCGGCATGGACGCGGCCTCGGCGGCGTAGTCCTTGATCTCCACCTCGGGGTCCTCGGAGATGCCGAGGCGCTTGGGCAGGGCGACGAGCTCGGCGACGAGCTTGTGGATGTCGTCGTGCGTCAGCGTCCGGGTGTCGATGTCGACGTCCAGGCCGAGGCGGGCGTTGAGCTTGTAGCGCCCGACGCGCGTGAGGTCGTAGCGCTTGGGATCGAAGAAGAGCTGCTGCAGGAGCGCGTAGGCGGCGTCCACCGAGGGCGGCTCGCCGGGACGCTGCTTCTTGAAGAGCTCGATGAGCGCGCCCTTCTTCGTCTTGGTCGGCTCGGGATCGGTCTCGATCGTGTTGCGCAGGTACGCGGAGCCGCCGAAGAGCTCGAGCAGCTCGGCGTCGAGCTTGGCGACGTCGTCCTCGGACTCCTCGCGGCCGCCGTCGACCTCGGGGTCGTAGGTCATGGCCCGCAGCAGGACGGTGACCGGCAGCTTGCGCTTGCGGTCGATCCGGACGAAGACCTTGCCCTTCTTGTCGATCTCAAGCTCCAGCCAGGAGCCGCGCGCCGGCATGAGGTTGGCCGTGAAGACCTGCTTCTCGCGGTCCTTGGGCTCCATCAGGTAGGCGCCCGGGGAGCGGACGAGCTGCGTGACGACCACGCGCTCGGTGCCGTTGATGATGAACGTGCCGCGCTCGGTCATCCACGGGAAATCGCCCATGAAGACCGACTGCTCGCGGATCTCGCCCGTCTCGTGGTTGATGAAGGCGACCGTGATGGTCAGCGGGCGCGAGTAGGTGAGGTCCTTCTCGCGGCACTCCTCGATGGTGGCCACGGGCTCGTCGAAGTGCAGCTCACCGAAGTTCACGGCGAGGTGGCCCGTGTAGTCCTCGATGGGCGAGATGTCGTCGATGGTCTCGCGCAGCCCTCCGCTCTCGGGGTCGACGAGC
>CAXUES010000308.1:1947-3768 GCA_964250185.1 uncultured Solirubrobacteraceae bacterium
GGCCGCCGGAGATGGGATCGACGAGCTTCTCGAAGGACGAGCGCTGGATGTCGATGAGGTTCGGGACGTCGGTGTTCGCGGACAGGTGCGCGAAGGACCGGCGGATGCGCGGAGCGTCAGGGCGAGGCAAGGCGGGCGACTCCTCGAGGGGTCGGGTGCGGGGCGAGCGGAGGGTCCGCGCTCCTCCGCGAGGAGGAGACGGCAACGCTTGAGAGTAGCAGTGCAACGACGATCGGCCCCTCGGAGAGGGGCTGTCGGCGGTCACGGACCCCGCCCGGGTCGTCCTCGTATGTGGCGAGGGGACCAATCGGTGGGCGGCTACGGCTATCGGCCGACCCGCGCAGCATAGCGACGGGCGGCCGGGAGGACGGGCTCAGGGCAGCCGGCCCGTCCACAGCAGCCCGAGCGCCCCGCCGATGAGCACGAGCAGCAGCCCGCCGCCCGCGAAGGCCCAGGTGATCTCGCGCTGCACGTCCATGGTCCCCAGGCGCGAGCCGAGGTCCTCGTAGATCCCCTTGAGCTGGTCGGCGTCCGGGGCGTCGAAGAAGCGCCCGCCCGAGGCCTCCGAGATCGCCTGGAGGGCCTGCGGATCCGGCGGCACGGGCAGCGAGCCGCCCGACGGCGTCGGGATGGTGCCCTCCTGGGTGCCCAGGGCGATCGTGTAGATCGGCGTCTTCAGGCGCCGGGCCTCGGTCGCGGCGGCGTCGGGATCGGTGCCGCTGGTCACCGCGCCGTCGGAGAGCAGGACGATCGCCGAGGGCGGGCGGGCCTGCCCGCGCGGGGGCTGCAGCCCGCGCAGCGCGGAGACGATCCCGTCGCCGGTCGCCGTGCCGCCGCCCGGGATGAGCGAGTCCAGCGCCTCGCGCACGGCCTGGCGGTCGGTGGTGGGGCGCTGCAGCAGCGACGCGGTGCTCGAGAAGGAGGAGGCGCCGATGCGGATCCGGGCCGGCACGAGCTGCAGGAAGCGGTAGCCCGCCTCGCGCGCGGCGTCCAGGCGGTCGGGCTGCACGTCGGTGGCCTGCATGGAGCCCGAGGTGTCGGTGACGAGCATGATCGACGCCTCCTCGCGCGGCACGGAGACGGTCGCCTCGGGCCGCGCGAGCGCGATGGCCAGCAGCACGAGCGCGATGAGCAGGAGCGCGGGCGGCACGTGCCGGCGCCACGACGGCACCCTCGGCACCGACGCCGCGAGCGTCGCCAGGTTCGTGAAGCGCACGGCGTACTGGCGCCGGCGGCCCTGCAGCACGACGTAGGCGCCGACGGCCAGGGGCGCGATGAGCAGCGCGAGCAGCCACCACGGCGAGAGGAAGGCCAGCGCGAGCACGGTCATCGCAGCACCCGTCCGAGGTCGCGCAGCCAGTGCCCCTCGGTGGAGAGCACGGCGTGGCGGGCGCGCGCGGAGCGCACCCGCTCGTGGGTGAGGTCGCGGCGGGCGCGCGCCGCGGCGGCGAAGTCCTCGCGGGTCCGCGCGCGCCGGGTGTCGACCTGGAGCTGGCGGCCCGTGGCCGGGTCCTGCAGCCAGACGACGCCCACGTCGGGGAGCGCGTCCTCGCGCGGGTCGCGCACCTCGACGCAGAGCACGTCGTGGCGGGCGCCGAGCGCGCGCAGCGGGCGCACCCAGCTCGCGTCCTCGCCGAGGAAGTCCGAGATGACCACGACGAGGCCGGCCCCGCGGGCCAGGCGGTCGCAGCGGCGCACGGCGTCGGCCAGGCCCGCGCTCGGGGCGCCGTCGGCGCCCACGCCCGCCTCGACGGCGCGGCGCACGGCCGAGAAGGCGGCGCGGCCGCCGCGAGGCGGCAGCGTGCGCAGCTCCCCCGTGCC
>CAXUES010000309.1:0-3730 GCA_964250185.1 uncultured Solirubrobacteraceae bacterium
GTCCCGTCACCGGCGACGGCGCCCCGGACGTGAGCGTCGTCGCCACGCTCCGAGCAGCAGCGGGCCGCGGCGCCCGCACCCCCGACGTCCAGGACCTCCGCGAGCACGTCCGCGCCGGCCGCGAGGGCACCCTCGTCGTCTTCTGCGTCGACGCGAGCGGCTCCATGGGCGCCCGCCGCCGCATGGCGCTGGTCAAGGGCGCCGTCCTCGGCCTGCTCCTCGACGCCTACCAGCGCCGCGACCGCGTCGCGCTCGTCACCTTCCGCGGCGAGCGGAGCGAGCTCGTGCTCCCCCCGACGCGCTCCGTGGAGCAGGCCGCCGCGCAGCTCGAGCGCCTCGCCACCGGCGGCACGAGCCCGATCGCCGCCGGCCTGGACCACGCCACCGAGCTCATCGTCACCGAGCGACGCCGCGATCCCGACCGGCGCTCGCTCGCGCTCGTGGTCACCGACGGCCGCGCGAGCGGTGGCCCCGCGGGCCGCGCCGCCGCCGAGGCCGCCGCCGGGCGCCTGGGCGCCACCGCCGACGGCACCGTGGTCTTCGACTGCGAGGGCGGCGCCACCCGCCTCGGCCTCGCGGAGGTCCTCGCGGCCGCCGCCGGTGCCCGCACCTTCCCCCTCGACGCATTGACCGCCCCCCAGCCAGCGAGGCACGCCGCATGAGCTCCACCCAGCACACCGTCGACGACGAGGGCTCCGCCGACGTCACCCGCCGCAAGCCCCGCGACAAGCCGCTGCTCATCGTCATCACCGGCCACGGCAAGGGCAAGTCGACCAGCGCCTTCGGGATGCTCCTGCGCTCCTGGGCGCGCGGCTACCGCTGCGGCGTCTTCCAGTTCCTGAAGTCCGGCAAGTGGAAGGTCGGCGAGGCCAAGGCCGCCGCCGCGCTGGGCGGCATCGACTGGGAGAAGATGGGCGACGGCTGGACCTGGACCAGCCGCGACCTCGAGGAGTCCGCCGACCGCGCCCGCGAGGGGTGGGCCGAGGTCAAGCGGCGCATCGCCGACGAGCGCTACGAGTTCCTGCTCCTCGACGAGCTCACCTACGCGATCAAGTACGGCTGGATCGAGATCGACGACGTCGTCGCCACGCTGCGCGACCGGCCGGGCTTCCAGCACGTCGTCGTCACCGGCCGCGACGCGCACCCCGACCTCATCGCCGCCGCTGACCTCGTCTCGGAGGTCACCAAGGTCAAGCACCCGATGGACGAGGGCATCAGAGCCCAGCAGGGGATCGAGTGGTGATGATCCCCCGGTTGGTCATCGCGGGGACGAGCTCGGGCGCCGGCAAGACGACGATCGCCACGGGGCTGCTCGCCGCGCTGACCCAGCGCGGCGTCACCGCCCAGGGCTTCAAGGTCGGCCCGGACTTCATCGACCCGAGCTACCACGCGCTGGCCTGCGGACGGCCGGGGCGCAACCTGGACGCGTTCCTCTCCGGCCCGGAGCTCATCGCGCCGCTCGTGCGCCACGGCGCGCAGGGCGCCGAGGTGGCGATCGTCGAGGGCGTCATGGGCCTCTACGACGGCGCCTCGGGCCGCGGCGAGCTCGCCTCGACCGCGCACGTGGCCAAGCTCCTCGACGCGCCCGTCGTCCTCGTGGTCGACGCCGCGGCGATGGCCCGCTCGGTCGCCGCGCTCGTCCACGGCTACGTGTCCTTCGACCCCGACGTGCGCGTCGCGGGCGTCGTGCTCAACCGCGTCGGCTCGCCCTGGCACGCGACGCTCCTGCGCGAGGCGCTGGAGCCGCTGGGCGTGCAGGTGCTCGGCGCGCTCCCGCGCGACGTCGCCCTTGAGACCCCGGAGCGCCACCTCGGCCTCGTGCCCGCCGCAGAGCGCACCCCACGCGCCCGCCGCGCGATCGCCACGCTGGCCGACGCCGTCGCCGAGCACTGCGACATCCCGGGGCTGCTCGCGCTCGCGCGCACGGCGGCGGACGTCCCCGGCGAGCGCTGGTCGCCCGAGCCCGCCCACGACGAACCCCTGCCGAGCGCCCGCGCGCCGCGGATCGCCGTCGCGCGCGGCCAGGCCTTCTCCTTCCACTACGAGGACAACCTCGACCTCCTGCAGGCCTACGGCGCCGAGCTCGTCGACGTCGACCCGCTCACCGACGAGGCGCTCCCCGAGGGCACCGACGGGCTGCTGCTGGCCGGCGGCTTCCCCGAGGTCTTCGGGGAGGCGCTGGAGGCCAACGCCCCCCTGCGCGCCGAGGTCGCCGCGCTCTGCCACCGCGGCCGTCCCGTGCTGGCCGAGTGCGGCGGGCTGCTCTACCTCTCCCGGACGCTCGACGGCCGGGAGATGTGCGGCGTCCTGGACTGCGACGCGGCCATGGGGGAGCGCCTCGCGCTGGGCTACCGCGAGGCGACCGCCGCCACCGACCACGCCGTGTGGGCCCGCGGCACCACCGTGCGCGGGCACGAGTTCCACTACTCGCGCACCACGCCGGAGGCGGGACCCGCCAGCGCCGCGTGGACGTTGGCCGCCCGCGGCACCGAGCGTCACGAGGGCTTCGTCAGCGAGTTCAACGAGAAGCCGACGCCCCCCGAGGGCTTCGTCAGCGGCGGCGTGCACGCGAGCTACCTGCACACCCACTGGGCGGCCACGCCGCACGTGGCCGGGCGCCTGGTCGCCGCGGCCGCGGGCACGCGCGCGCAGGTGCCGGCGTGAGCGGGCTCCTCGTCGGCGTGGGCGTCGGCCCGGGCGATCCCGAGCACCTCACGCTCAAGGCGCTGCGCGTGCTGCAGAGCGCCGACCGCGTCTTCGTGCCCCAGACCGACGGGCCCGCGGCCTCCGGGGAGCCCGGCCGCGCCGAGCGCGTCGTCGCGCCGCACGTGGACGCCGACCGCATCGAGCGCCTGACCTTCGCCATGCAGGACGACGGCGCCCGCGCGGGCAACTGGGACCGCGCCGGCGCGGCGATCGCCGCGGTCTGCGGGCAGGGCGGCACCGCCGTCTTCGCCACTGTCGGCGATCCCAACGTCTACTCGACCTTCACCTACGTCGCGCACACCGTCCGGGCGCTCGTGCCCGACCTGCGCGTGGAGAGCGTGCCGGGGATCATGGCCCTGCAGGACCTCGCCGCCCGCTCGGGGACCGTCCTGGTCGAGGGCGACGAGCGCCTGGCGCTCGTCCCGGCCAGCGCGGGGGAGGACGCCCTGCGCGAGGCGATCCGGGACTTCGAGTCGGTGGTGGTCTACAAGGGCGGCCGGCGCCTGCAGCAGGTGCTCGACGCCGTCGCCGAGCCCGACCGCCTCGACGCCGCGGTCTACGGCGCGGAGCTCGGCCAGGAGGGCGAGGAGGTCGGCGCCGCCGCCGGACGCACGCGCGGGCCGTACATGTCGACCGTCCTGCTGCCGCCGCCGCGCGACGCCGAGCGCGGCTCGTCGCTGACGCGCTCCCGCGGGGAGGGGCGCATATGAGCGGCGCCGCCCACGGCGAGGAGGTCGAGGTCGCCGTCGAGACGGCCGCCCACCGCGCCGCCCCCGAGGTCAAGCTCCTCGCGCTCGTCGTGTTCATCGTCAGCGTCGCGCTCGTGCCCCACGGGCTCGTCTGGCCCTACGCCGTCCACGCGCTCCTGCTCGCCGTCGTGGCGACCTGGGCACGCACGCCGCCGGGGCACCTCGCGCGCCGCCTCGTCGTCGAGGTCCCGTTCGTCCTCTTCGTCGCGGTGCTGCCCTTCGTCACCGGCGGCCGGCAGGTCGACGTGCTCGGCCTGTCGCTCAGCGAGCCCGGA
>CAXUES010000310.1:0-3664 GCA_964250185.1 uncultured Solirubrobacteraceae bacterium
GCAAGCTCGCAGGCCTGGACGGCCTGGACGACCTGAGCATCACCACCAACGGCTTCCTGCTCGAGCGCGACGCCGCCGCGCTGGTGGCCGCGGGCGTGCGCCGCTTCAACATCTCCATCGACTCCCTCCAGCAGGATCGCTTCTTCGCGCTCACCCGCCGCGACGCGCTGCCGCGCGTCCTGGCCGGCCTGGAGCACCTCGCGTCGCTGGACACCCCGGAGCGCCCGCTGAAGATCAAGGTCAACGCGGTCGCCCTGCGCGACTTCACCGAGCAGGAGGTGCTGCCCTTCTGCGCCTTCGCCCGCGAGCGGCCCTTCGAGGTGCGCTTCATCGAGGTCATGCCGCTGGACGCCGACCGGCGCTGGACGCCCGAGCAGGTGCTCACGGGCGGCGAGGTGCTGGCCATCGCCCGCGAGCACTTCGACCTCGTGGCCGAGCCGCGCGAGCCGTCGGCCACGGCGCGGACCTACCGCTTCGCCGACGGCGCCGGCGGGCGCCTCGGGTTCATCAACCCCGTCTCCGAGCCGTTCTGCGGCGACTGCGACCGGATCCGCCTGACCGCCGACGGGCGCCTGCGCACCTGCCTGTTCAGCCTGGGCGAGACCGACCTGCGCGAGCCGCTGCGCGCCGGGGCCACCGACGCCGAGCTCGAGCAGATCGTCCGCGACGCGGTCTGGCAGAAGGAGCTCAAGCACCGCGTCAACGAGGACGGCTTCCAGCAGCCCCTGCGCTCCATGAGCGCCATCGGCGGCTGAGGCCCTCAGCCCCCTCCGATCGTGAGCAGGTCCTCGGGCGCGTTGACGTTGCGCAGCGGCGCGGCGTCGGGCAGCAGGACCACGCCCATGCGCAGCCGCTCGACCACCGCCCGGACGGGCTCGTCGGGGTCCATGGCCTCCAGCACGCCGAGCGCCTCGGGCGTGTAGAGGCCGACGAGCGGATGCAGGCGGCCCTCCGCGGCGGCCACCGCACCCGTCGCGTGGCCCTTCGCGCCGGCGAGCACCGCGCGGACGGTCGCCTCGTCGATGAGCGGCACATCGACGGGGCAGACGAAGATCGGCCGGTCGAGCACGGCCAGCGCGTGGCGCACGCCGACGAGCGGGTGGCGCGGCTCGGGCGGCTCGAGCAGCAGGCGGACGCTGCCGTCCATGCGGGGCAGGCGCGTGTCGGCCTTGGCCGCCACGGCGACCTCGCCGAGCACCTGGCGCAGGACCTCGAGCGGGTAGCGCAGCAGCGGGACGCCGTCCAGGGCGACCAGCGCCTTGTCGCCGCCCATGCGCCGGCCCTCGCCCCCCGCCAGGACCACCCCCGTGGCGCCCCGTGCCATGAGCGGAGCCTACCCGAGCCCCGCGACCCCGTCGTATCCTCGATCCGGATGCCCGACGAAGAAGCCCACCCCTGGCTGCGCTGCTACCGGTGCTGGTCGCAGGACCTCGAGGTCCAGGTCCACTACGAGGGGATCTTCCGCATCGACGCCGGCACGGGCTCGCGCTCGGAGGTCGTCGACGAGCTGCAGGAGGCCGTCGTGCAGTGCCTGGAGTGCATGCACGACCAGCCCCACCTCGGCTTCGCCAACGGCCGTGTCGAGCCCATCGAGGAGCGGTGGGAGCGGATGGTCGCCGGCACGCCGTGGGTCGCCTCCTGCACCGTCACGGTCGAGGCCGACGACGTCGAGACCTGCTCGGGCCCCGAGGCCGGCGAGGCGCTCTCCTACGCGGCCTTCGGCGACCACGGCACCCGCGAGTTCTTCACCCACGTGCGCTTCCACAAGCACGAGGGCGACCAGATCGTCGTCCACCTGCTCGTCGAGCTCTACGCCCGCTCCCCCGAGGAGGCCACCGACGTGCTGGAGACCGCCGCGCGCGGCGCGCTGTCGATCACCTCGCTGGCCGAGGAGTCCCGGCCGCCCGCAGCGACCGGCGGGGACCCGCACTAGCGCCTGGCGATGGACGCCACCGCGCAGGCCTACGAGGAGTTCGCGCGCACGGCGACCGACTCGCCGACCTACGTCGCGCTCTGCCACGCGATCGCGCGCCACGATCCCACGCTGGAGTGGCTGCGCAGGCTGCCGCAGGAGAAGCGCCAGCCCAACCTGCTGCTCGGCGCGCTGCGCTGGCTCGGGGCGCCGCTCGCCCCGGCCGAGCAGGCGCTCGCCTTCGTCGACGCCCACCACGACGAGCTGAAGGCGATCATCGCCGAGCGCCGGACGCAGACCAACGAGGTGGGTCGGTGCGGCGCGCTGGCGATCGCGCTCGCGCGCATCGACGGGCCGATCGCGCTCGTCGAGGTCGGCGCCAGCGCAGGGCTGAACCTGCTCATCGACCGCTACGCGATCGACTTCGGCGACGGGCGTACGCTGGGTCCGTCCGACAGCCCGGTGCGCGTCGTCACCACGTTGCACCCCGGCCTCGACGCGCCGACGCGCCTGCCCGAGATCGCCTGGCGCGCGGGCCTGGACGCCAACCCGCTCGATCCCACCGACCCCGACGTGCGCCGCTGGCTGGGTTGCCTCGTGTGGCCCGAGGACACCGCGCGCGCCGCGCGCCTCGGCGCGGCGCTGCAGGTCGCGGCCGACGCCCCGCCGCGGGTGGTCGCCGGCGACGCCGCCGACGCGCTCCCCGGGCTGCTGGCGCAGGTGCCGCCCGGGCTGACGACCGTCGTGACCCACACGGTCGTCTTCCCCTACCTCGACGACGCGACCCGCCGGGGCGTCCACGAGGCGATCACCGTGGCGGGCGCCCACGAGATCGGCCTGGAGCCGCCGGGCCGCATGCCGGGCCTGGAGGTCGGCGCGCCGGCCGACCACCAGCGCTTCGTGCTCGCCCTGGACGGCGAGCCGCTGGCCACCGCCCACTCGCACGGCCGCTGGATCGCTCCGCCTCAGGGGTAGATCGAGCGCACCCGGCCGGCCTCGGAGACGCGCTCCACCGCGACCGACAGCGCGGCGGTGCGCCAGTCGCAGTCCAGGCGGCCGCTCGCCTCCAGGACCCGCCGCCACGCGCCGCGCAGCTGGCGCTTGAGGCGCTCCTGCTGCTCGGGCAGGTCCCAGGCGTACTTCTGGACGTCCTGGACCCACTCGAAGTAGGAGACGCACACGCCGCCCGCGTTGGCCAGCACGTCGGGGACGACCGGGATGCCGCGTCCGGCCAGCCCGCGCTCCCCCGCCTCGGTGGTCGGCCCGTTGGCCGCCTCGACGACCAGGCGGCAGTCCAGGCGCGCGACGTTCTCCTCGGTGATGACCGACTCCAGCGCGGCGGGCACGAGCACGTCGCAGGGCAGCTCGAGCACCGCGTCGCGCGGGACGGCCGTCCCGCCGGGGAAGCCCGCCAGGCCGCCGTGGGCGTCGGCCCAGACCTCCGCGGCGGGGACGTCGAGCCCGTCGGCGTTCCCCACGGCACCGCCGACGTCGGAGAGGCCGACGACCTTCGCGCCCGCGTCGTGCAGCTCGCGCGCGGCGACCCGGCCGACGTTGCCGAAGCCCTGCACGACGAAGCGCTGCTCGCGCAGCGGCCAGCCCAGGTGCTCCAGCACGGCCTCGGTGACGTAGACGACGCCGAGGCCCGTGGCCGGCTGGCGGGCCTCGGTGCCCCCGAGGATCACTGGCTTGCCCGTGACGATCTCCGGGACGGAGTAGCCCACGGCCTGGGAGTAGGTGTCGTAGAACCAC
>CAXUES010000311.1:0-324 GCA_964250185.1 uncultured Solirubrobacteraceae bacterium
CTCCGACCAGCTGCGGCTGTTCTGCGAGTCGCTGCTCGGGCCGATCGAGCAGGGGGAGGGGCACTACGGCGGCGAGCTCATGCGCTCCCTGGAGGCGTTCATCGACGCCAACGGCCAGTGGGAGGCCGCCGCCCGGCGCCTGTACTGCCACCGCCACACCCTGCGCTACCGCATCCGGCGGGTCGAGGAGCTCACGGGCCGCGACCTGTCCACCGCGCGCGACCGCATCGAGTTCTGGCTCGCCCTTCGCGGGCGGGAGCTGATCTGACATGCCACACGAGGAGCCATCGAGATGAAGGTCGGAGTCCCCACCGAGGTCAAGAC
>CAXUES010000311.1:334-3388 GCA_964250185.1 uncultured Solirubrobacteraceae bacterium
CGGACGAGCACCGGGTGGCCCTGACGCCGGCCGGCGTCCGCGAGCTGACCACCCACGGCCACGAGGTGCTCGTCCAGGAGGGCGCGGGGCTCGGCTCCGGCCTGCCCGACGAGGCCTACGTCGCGCAGGGCGCGACGCTCGTGGCCGACGCCGACGCGCTCTTCGCTCGCGCGGAGCTCATCGTCAAGGTCAAGGAGCCCCAGGACGCCGAGGTCGCCCGCCTCGAGCCGCGCCACGTCCTGTTCACCTACCTGCACCTCGCCCCGGACGAGGGCCTGACCACCGGCCTCATGGAGTCGGGTGCGACCTGCATCGCCTACGAGACCGTCGAGGACCCCAGGGGGCGCCTGCCGCTGCTGGCCCCGATGAGCGAGGTGGCCGGCCGCCTCGCCGCGCAGGCCGGAGCGCGCGCGCTGGAGAAGCCGCAGGGCGGCCGCGGCGTGCTGATGGGCGGCGTGCCCGGCGTCCCGGGCGCGGAGGTCCTCGTGGTCGGCGGCGGCGTGGTCGGCATGAACGCCGCCTTCATCGCCATCGGCATGGAGGCCCGGGTGACCGTCTTCGACCGCTCCATCGACCGCCTGCGCGAGCTCGACGTCGCCTTCCAGGGCCGCGCCCAGACCGCCTACGCCTCGGCGCTGGCCGTGGAGCAGCACCTGCCCCAGGCCGACCTCGTCATCGGCGCGGTCCTCGTGCACGGCGCCCGCGCGCCGCACGTCGTCACCCGCGCGCAGCTCGCGCTCATGAAGCCGGGCGCCGTGCTCGTCGACGTGGCCATCGACCAGGGCGGCTGCTTCGAGACCTCCAAGCCGACGACGCACCGCGACCCGACCTACGAGGTCGACGGCGTGACCCACTACTGCGTGGCCAACATGCCCGGCGCGGTCCCGGTGACCTCGACGCTGGCCCTGACCAACGCGACCATGCCCTACCTCGTGCGCCTCGCCGACGCCGGCGTGGAAGGCGCGCTGGGCGCCGACCCGGGCTTCCTGGCCGGCCTCAACGTGGCGGGCGGCAAGCTGACCTACGCGCCCGTGGCCCGCGACCAGGGCCGCGAGTCGGTGCCCGCGCGGGAGGCCCTCGCCGCGCTGGCGTAGGGCGCGGGCTACTTCTTCCCGACGAAGGGGAGCCCGCCGAGGTCCTCGCGCAGCGCCTCGAGCTGCTCGTTGACCGCCTCGAGCTTCGGGGGCAGCGAGGAGACGGCGCGCTGCACCCCGCGCAGGTCCTCGTCCATCGGGGCGACGTTGCGGCCGGCCTCGGCGAGGTCGGCCGACATCGCGCCGATCTGCCCGCGCAGGCCGGCGACCTGCTCGTCCAGGCCGTCCTTGAGCTCCTCGAGGGTGCCGGGCATCGGGGACATGTCCTCGCGCAGCGCGGTGAGGGTGCCGGGCATCGAGGACATGTCGTCGCGCAGCGCGCTCAGCGTGCCGGGCATCGGCGACATGTCCGAGCGCATCCCGGACAGCTCGGCCGGCATCGCCTGGAGCTCCCCGATGGCCGCCTCGAGGTCGTCCAGGCGCGGGCCGAGCTCGTCCACGCGGTCGCCGATGGCGTGCACCCGCGCGACGAGCGAGGGCAGCGCCTGCAGCGACGCGGCGATGTCCTCGACGGCGGTGAGGATGCGGAACGGGAGACGCGCGGCGTCGAACGGCGTGGGAAGCGGCACCCCATCGCCGTACCCGGGACGCCGCGAAGGAGCGCTCAGGGCCGCTGCTAGTCTTCCCCGTCGCATGCCTACGACCAGCCAGCTCGTCCGCAAGGGACGCAAGGCCAAGCCCAAGAAGCTCCTCACCCCCGGCCTCAAGTCCGGCAAGGGTCGCAAGACCAAGACGGCCGCTCCCCAGCGCCGTGGCGTCTGCACCCGTGTCTACACCACGACGCCCAAGAAGCCGAACTCCGCGCTGCGCAAGGTCGCGCGCGTCCGGATCTCCGGCGGCATCGAGGTGACGGCCTACATCCCGGGTGAGGGCCACAACCTGCAGGAGCACTCGGTCGTGCTCGTCCGCGGCGGCCGGGTCAAGGACCTGCCGGGCGTGCGCTACAAGGTCGTCCGCGGCACGCTTGACGCCTCGGGCGTCAACGACCGCAAGAAGGCCCGTTCGCAGTACGGCGTCAAGAAGAAGTAGAGGAGCTCGAGTGCCCCGTCGCGCAGCCGCCGGCAGCCGGACGATCGATCCCGATCCGGTCCACCGGTCCCGCCTCGTCCAGCAGGTGATCAACAAGATCATGCTGGACGGCAAGAAGTCCACCGCCGAGACGATCGTCTACGACGCGCTCGCCATCATCGCCGAGCGGTCCGGCAAGGACCCCCTCGAGCAGCTCGAGGCGGCCGTCAAGATCCTGACGCCGAACCTCGAGGTCCGCTCGCGCCGCGTCGGCGGCGCGACCTACCAGGTGCCGGTCGAGGTCCCCGCGCGTCGCTCGCGCACCCTCGCCGTGCGCTGGCTCGTCGAGTTCGCCCGCCAGCGCCGCGAGAAGACCATGGCCCAGCGCCTGGCCAACGAGCTGCTCGACGCGATCAACTCGCAGGGCGGCGCCTACAAGCGCAAGGACGACATCTACCGCATGGCGCAGGCCAACAAGGCCTTCGCGCACTACCGTTGGTAGCTCGCAGCACCAGCTGAGCAGGACCGAGGGGCCGCCATCCAGCGGCCCTTCGTGCGTCTAGGCCCGCCGGCGGGGCAGGAGCGCGAGCCCGCCCCCGGCCGCCAGCGCCAGCACGGCGCCCGCGGTCTCGAGGTAGAAGCCCAGCGCGGGGCCGGCGCTCGCGTTCTCGTAGGCCTCGGCGATCGGCCCGGTGGCGCGCAGCTCGCCTGCGTCCACGCCGAGGACGATGGCCACAGCGGCCACGCCGACGACCGCGAGGCCGAGCGCCGCCACCCGCGCGCCGCGCAGGGCGAGCAGCAGCAGGCCGAGGCCGACGACGGCGAGCAGGGGGAGGGCTGCGCCGTGGCGGTCCCACCCCGACAGCAGGGTGTCGTAGCCCGGCACGTCCGTGGAGCCGGCGACGTCGATCCGGACGACCGTCGCGGGCGTCGAGGCGAGCAGCGCGAGCAC
>CAXUES010000312.1:0-3387 GCA_964250185.1 uncultured Solirubrobacteraceae bacterium
ACTTCGGCCACCAGACCCGCCGCTGGAACCCCAAGATGCGCCGCTTCATCCACGGTGAGCGCGCCGGCATCTACATCATCGACCTGCTCAAGACGCAGGTCCTGCTGACGCAGGCGCAGGAGTTCAGCGCCCAGATCGCCCACCGCGGCGGCAGCGTCCTCTTCGTCGGCACCAAGAAGTCCGCGCGCGACGCCGTGCGCGACGTGGCCTCCGCCGTCGGGATGCCCTACGTCAACCACCGCTGGCTCGGTGGCCTGCTGACGAACTTCCAGACGATCTCGCAGCGCATCAAGCGCCTGCACGACCTCGAGCGCTACGAGGCCGACGGCCAGCTCGCGCTGCTGCCGACCCGCGAGCGCCTCGCCGCGCAGGCCGACCTCGAGAAGCTCCGCGCGAACCTCGGCGGCGTGAAGGACATGAAGCGCCAGCCCGACGCGATGTTCGTCATCGACCTCAACAAGGAGCTCATCGCCGTCAAGGAGGCGCAGCGCCTGCGCATCCCGGTGATCGGGCTGGTCGACACCAACTGCGACCCGGACGGCATCGACTACGTCATCCCGGGCAACGACGACGCCATCCGGTCCTGCTTCACGGTGACCAAGGCGCTCGGCGACGTCATCTACGAGGGCCGCTCGGCCTGGGTGCAGTCCGAGAACGAGCGCGCCGAGCGCGACGCCGCCGAGGCGCAGCGCCGCCAGCAGGAGGAGCAGGACCGCAAGGCCGCCGAGGAGGCCGCCCGCCGCGAGGAGCAGGCGCGCCGCGAGGCCGCCGCGCAGGCCGCCGCCACCGCCGAGGGCGGTGGGGACCGCGCCGTCGCCGAGCAGCAGGTCGCCGACGCCGCCGCGACGGTCGCCGCCACCACGCAGCCCGCGCCGCACGTCTCGGGCCAGGCCCAGTCGGAGAACGCCGCCTCGGCCGACCGCCGCGACCAGCCGTCCGACCAGGTCGCCCCGACCGTCGACGGCCCCCAGCAGGACCCGGCCTCCACCCCCGAGACGCCCCTCACGGACGTCGTCGAGGGCGGCGCGCCGGCCGACCCCGCCCAGACCGACACGGGAGCCGCCTCCAATGGCTGAGACCGACACCAAGATCTCCGCGAAGGACGTCGCCAAGCTGCGCCAGCAGACCGGCGCCGGCATGATGGACTGCAAGAAGGCCCTCCAGGACGCGGCGGGTGACTTCGACGCCGCCGTCGAGGGCCTGAAGGTCAAGATGGGCAACAAGCTCGGCAAGCTCGCCGACCGCGAGGCGGCCGAGGGCACCGTGCAGTCCTACATCCACGCCACGGGCAAGGTCGGCGTCATCGTCGAGGTCGACTGCAACACCGACTTCGTCGCGCGCAACGACGACTTCATCGCCTTCGCCAAGGACGTCGCCCTGCACGCCGCCGCCATGCCGGGGGCGAAGTACGTCTCCGAGGAGGAGGTGCCCCAGGAGGCCAAGGACGCCGAGCTGCGCATCTTCGCCCAGCAGGCCGAGGCCGAGGGCAAGCCCGAGCAGATCCGCGAGAAGATCGCCGCGGGCAAGCTCAACAAGTGGCTCGAGGACGTCGTGCTCGTCAAGCAGGTCCACGTCAACGCGGACAAGCACGAGGGCAAGACCATCGAGCAGCTGCGGGCCGACCTCTCCGCCAAGACGGGCGAGAACGTCGTCATCCGCCGCTTCGCCCGCTTCGCCGTCGGCGAGTAGTCCGGTGCCGGTGAGCGACGAGGGAGCACCCGCCTTCAAGCGGATCCTGCTCAAGCTCAGCGGCGAGTCGATGATGGGCGACCTCGACTACGGCGTGGACCCGGCCCGGGTCCAGGCCGTGGCCGCGGCCGTCAAGCGCGTGCACGACCGCGGCGTGGAGATCGCCATCGTCGTCGGCGGCGGCAACATCTTCCGCGGGATGAAGGCCGCCGCGGGCGGCATGGACCGCGCCACGGGCGACTACATGGGCATGCTCGCCACGGTCATGAACGCCCTGCCGCTGCAGGACGCGCTCGAGGCCGTCGGCGTGCGCGTGCGCGTGCAGAGCGCGCTGAACATCGCCGAGGTCGCCGAGCCCTACATCCGCCGGCGGGCCATGCGCCACCTCGAGAAGGGCCGCGTGGTGATCTTCGCCGCCGGCACCGGCAACCCGTTCTTCACCACGGACACGGCGGCCGCGCTGCGCGCCGTCGAGGTCCACGCCGAGGCGATCCTCATGGCCAAGAACGGGGTGGAGGGCGTCTACGACGACGACCCCCGCACGAACCCCGAGGCGATGCTCCTGCGCGACATCACCCACATGGACGCCATCCAGCGCGGCCTGCGGGTCATGGACACCACGGCGCTCACGCTGTGCATGGAGAACGACCTCCCGATCCACGTCTTCAACATGGACGACGACGCCAACATCGACCGGATAGTGTCCGGCCAGCGCGTGGGGACCCTGGTGGCAAGCGATGACTGAGATGACCGACGAGCTCATCGCCGACGCCCGCGAGCGGATGCAGAAGTCCGTCGTGGCGACCCAGGGGGAGTTCGGCACCGTGCGCACCGGCCGCGCCAGCCCGGCGCTGCTCGACCGCGTGGTCGTCGACTACTACGGCGCGCCGACGCCGCTCAAGCAGCTCGCGACGATCAACGCGCCGGAGGTCCGGCTGCTCACCGTCCAGGTCTTCGACCAGAGCTCGCTGCGCCTCATCGAGAAGGCCATCATCGACTCGGGGATCGGCCTGACGCCGTCCAACGACGGCAAGATCATCCGGCTGTCGGTGCCCGAGCTCAACGAGGAGCGCCGCCGCGAGCTCGTGAAGGTCGTCCGGGGCATCGCCGAGGAGGGGCGGATCAAGATCCGCAACATCCGCCGCGACGTCATCGGCGACCTCAAGGAGCTCAAGGACGAGGGCGAGGTCGGCGCCGACGAGGAGCACCGCGCCGAGCTCGAGGTCCAGAAGGTGACCGACGAGGGCATCCAGCAGCTCGACGCGAACCTGAAGGCCAAGGAAGCAGAGATCCTCGAGGTCTGATGTCCGCCGAGGAGGTGGGCACGGAGGACGGGCAGGACGGCGAGCGCGCGCGCTACGTCGCGATCATCACCGACGGCAACGGCCGCTGGGCGAAGGCCCGTGGCCTGGGCGTCGAGGAGGGGCACCGCGCGGGCGCCGACGTCGTCAAGGCGCGCCTGCGCGACGCCGTGGCGCTCGGGGTGCGCGAGCTGACCGTCTACTCCTTCTCCACGGAGAACTGGACCCGCTCGGCCCAGGAGGTCACGGCGCTCATGCGCATGTTCTCCGAGCGGATCCTCTCCGAGACGCCCGAGCTGAAGGCCGAGGGCGTGCGCATGCGCTTCGCCGGCCGGCGCGACCGCGCCGCCCGCGCCCTGCTGGAGCAGATGGACTGGGCCGAGGCGGAGACCGCGCA
>CAXUES010000313.1:0-3275 GCA_964250185.1 uncultured Solirubrobacteraceae bacterium
CCCGCCCGGCAAGCAGTTCGAGCACGAGCGCCACCTGAAGGCGATCAACGAGGCCGCCGACACGCTGGAGCGCCTGGCCGACGAGTCGCGCGGGGGCACCGTCAGCCGCAACGCGGTGAAGGTCTCCGCGGCCGCCGCCCGCCGCGCCCGCGAGGAGGCGGGCCGGCGCGCCTACGAGGCCGAGCAGGAGGCCCGCGCCCGCGACGCCGACCGCGAGAAGCACGACCCCTTCGGCACGCGCATGCCCGACCACTCGGTCGTGCACCGCTACGCGCGCTGCCTGAGCTACCCCGAGTGGGGCGTCGGCAACGTGACCGGCATCTACTTCACCGGCGACCCCGAGGCCGACGACGACGTCCAGCAGTGGGCCCGCGTGAGCTTCCAGGTCGGCGTGCGCACCGTGCCCGCGGGATCGCTGGAGTTCGTGGACTTCTCCACGCCCGATCCCGGCGCGGAGCGCGCGCAGCGCTTCGTGACCGCCGCCCAGCACGCGATCGCCGAGGGCAACTACGCCCTGGCCGCGCGGCGGCTGCTCTACGCCCGCGACACCGACCCGACCGACGTCGGCGTCCTGCGCCTCATGACCCTCGCGCTGTGGCAGTCGGGCGACCTGCCCGCCGCCGCGCGCTCCGTGCGCGACTGGACGCGCCGCGACCGCGACCGCCCCGCGCCCCACCGCTTCGCCTCGCGCATCTACGAGGACATGCGCTCCTACTCCCAGGCGCTGGAGAGCGCCGAGCGCGCCGCCGAGCGCGCGCCGGCCGACGCCGCCGAGTGGGAGCGCGTCGGGCGCCTGCGCCTGCGCACCAACGACCGCCACGGCGCCATCGAGGCGCTCGAGCGCGCCAGGGGCCTCGGGGCGAGCGTCGAGGGGCTGCTGGACCTCGCGCTGGCCTACCAGCTCGCGGGCGACCTGGGCGGGGAGGCCTCCGCGGCCGACCTGGCCACGCAGCGCGATCCCGCCTCGCCGGTCGCCTGGGCCCGGCTGGCCCACGCGCTGGCGCGCACGGACCGCACCCAGGAGGCCACCCGGGCCGCCGAGCGCGCCGTCGCGCTGGCGCCGCAGGACACCGAGGTCGCCGACCTGCTCGTCCGCCTGCAGGACCGCGCGCCGCGGGTCCTGCCCGCCGCCTGAGGGTCCACTCCGCCGTCGGATCGTTCAAGCTGGGAAGCGGCGCTGCCGACGACCTGACCAGTGCCTTCCGCCGACTCGCCCCACAAGGACCGACGACCCTTGACCACCACGCTGCGCGCCGCCCTGCTCGGGCTGGCCCTCCTCCTCCTCGCCCCGGTGGCCGCCCACGCCGCCGTGCCGGGGATCAACATCAGCGGCGCGCCGACGCCCGACAAGGTGCAGGCCGCGCTCGCCACGGGGGCCAAGCAGGTCCGCGTCTTCGTGCAGTGGCAGTCGCTGGAGCCCAACGGGCCGGGCGACTTCCCCGACCCGACCGACAACAACCTGCAGAACCTGGACGGCACCTACAAGACGGCGGTGCAGGCGCTCAACAACGGCGGCGCCGAGCCCCTCTTCGTCGTCCTGGGCACGCCGGCCTGGGCCAACGGCGGCGCCGGGGGCACCGTGCCGCCGACCGATCCGGGGACCTACGCGTCCTTCGTGGGCGAGTTCGCCGCGGCGATGACCGCCGGCGGCGGCCGCGTCGGCGGCATCGAGGTCTGGAACGAGCCCGACGAGGACGCCTTCTGGACCGCGCCGAGCCCCGGCGCCTACACGCAGCTGCTCAAGCCCGCCTACGCCGCCATCAAGGCCGCGGCCCCGACGGTCCCCGTCATCACGGGCGCGACCACCGGCAACAACTACGACTGGGTGCAGGGCCTCTACAACGCCGGCGCCAAGGGCGCCTTCGACGCGGTCGCCGTGCACACCGACACCGCCTGCCTCGTGGCGGGTCCGGACGACTACTACCGCGACTCGACCACCAACCGCCTGGGCCGCTACACGTTCCTCGCCTACCGCGAGGTCCGCCAGACGATGCTGGCCAACGGCGATCCCAAGCCGCTGTACATGACCGAGCTGGGCTGGTCGACCGCGACGAGCACCTGCGCCCGCGGCGACTCGGCGGGCAAGAAGATGGCCGGCGTGACCGCGGCCAAGCAGGCCGAGTTCCTGACGCGCGCCTACGCCTGCATGGCGGCCGACGACTACGTGGCCGGCGCCGCCTGGTACACGCTCTCCGACGATCCCGGCCAGCCCCAGGACGAGCTGCGCCACTACGGCCTGCTCGGCAAGCCCGCGCTCGCCGCCTTCCAGGCCGTGGCCCGCGCCAACGGCGGGGGCGCCGCCCAGTGCGGCGACTTCGGTGGCCCCGCGCTGAACGTCATCTCGCCCACCGAGGGCGAGAAGTACTCCGACACGCTGGAGCTCAAGGCCAAGGCGACCGACCCCAACGACGTCGAGTCCATCGTCTTCTCCGCCGACGGCGAGAAGATCGGCGGCTCCTTCGGCGACGACGCCGCCCTGAAGGCCGGCCCGGTGGGCATCCCGCAGTGGAACGGCTCGCGCGCGCTGTCGCTCGGCAAGCACGTCATCGAGGTCAAGGCCTACGACAAGCTCGGCAACATCTCCACCAAGACGGTCAACGTGGAGCACGTGACCGTGGCGCAGGCCGGCCCGGGCACGCTCATCCCGGCGTTCTCGATCAAGAAGAAGGGCGCGGTGCGCTGCGTGCGCACGGTCTGCTCCTTCAAGGGCAAGCTCGCCAAGCCCGCCGGCAAGAGCGCGGCGATCCCCGGCAAGGTCGCCGTGGAGTGGCAGTTCAAGAACAAGAAGGGCAAGTGGCGCAAGCTCGTCGGCGGCCTCAAGCCGGCCAACTCGGCCTTCGCCTTCTCGGCCAAGCTGCGCTTCAAGGGCGCCTGGCGCGTCCGGGCGACCTACAAGGGCGTCCCGCCCTACAAGGCGGCGAGCTCCAAGTGGGTCACCTTCCGCAAGAAGTAGGCCCTGCGGGAAGCTCCCCGGCGTGACGACCGCCGGGGAGCCCACCACCACGCTGCCGCCCGTCCTGGAGGAGATGCTCGCCTCGGGGCGGACGCTGGGCTCAGACGGCGAGCCGGTCGCCCTGCACTCCGGGGTGGACGCGCGCTACGCCCGGACGCTGCATCGCCTCGTGGCCGAGCGCGCGCCGCAGGTCGTCGTGGAGGTCGGCCTGGCCTACGGCGTCTCCGCCCTGGCGGTGCTCGGCGCGCTGCGCGGCGCCGGACGCCTCATCTCCATCGACCCCTTCCAGGAGCGCGACTTCGACGGGCTGGGTGTCGCGGCG
>CAXUES010000314.1:0-198 GCA_964250185.1 uncultured Solirubrobacteraceae bacterium
CCACGACGAGCTCACGCTCGAGATGGTCACCGACGAGGAGCGCGACTACATGTACTCCGAGTACGCCAAGGACCCGCGCATGAAGATCAACGTGGGGATCCGCCGGCGGCTCGCGCCGTTGATCGACAACGGCCGCGACGAGATGGAGCTCCTGCACGCGATCCTCTTCTCGCTGCCGGGCTCGCCCGTCCTGTACTA
>CAXUES010000314.1:208-3248 GCA_964250185.1 uncultured Solirubrobacteraceae bacterium
CGTGCGCACCCCGATGCAGTGGACGCAGGACCGCAACGGGGGCTTCTCCCGCGCGGACTTCGCCCAGCTCTACGCGCCGCCGCTCATGGACCCCGTCTACGGCTACCAGGCCGTCAACGTGGAGGCCCAGCTGCGCACGCCGACGTCGCTGCTGCGCTGGCTCAAGCGCTTCATCGCGCTGCGCCAGGAGCACCCCGTCTTCGGCCTGGGGACCTACGAGCCCCTGTCGCCGTCCAACGACAAGATCTTCGCCCACGTCCGCCGCTACGAGGACGACGTCGTCCTGTGCGTGCACAACCTGGCCCGCACCGCGCAGGCCGTGGAGCTCGACCTGTCGGCCTTCCAGGGCCGCTACCCCGAGGAGATGTTCGGCCGCGTGAAGTTCCCGCGCATCGGCGAGCTCCCCTACCTGCTGACGCTGGCGCCGCGGGGGTTCTTCTGGTTCCTGCTGCAGGCCCCGGAGGAGGACCACTAGATGTCGACCGCACCGTTCACGATCGAGGCCGAGTACCTCACGGGCTGGCTCACCGAGCAGCGCTGGTTCGCGTCCAAGGCGCGCGACATCTCCGGGGTGAACATCCTGGAGGCGCTCCCGCTGCGCGACGGCGACGAGCCCCTGGTGCTCGCGCTCGTGGAGGCCCGCTTCCAGGCCGGCACGCACGAGCTCTACCAGCTCATCCTCGGCGCCTCGCAGGGCGTCTCGGGCGCCGTGGACGACGGCGTCGACCGCATCCGGCAGGGTGACGGCTGGGAGCTGCACGACGCGGTGACCGACCCGCGCCTGCTCGAGCTGCTGGAGACCTCGGGCGAGGTGCCGGGCGAGCGTGGCTGCGTCTACTTCCGGCGCACCGAGGGCTCGCCGACCTTCGGCCCCGGGACGGAGATCCGCCCCGTCGGCGCCGAGCAGTCCAACTCGTCGCTGATCATCGGCGACGAGCAGATCCTCAAGGTCTTCCGCCGGCTGCAGGCCGGGGACAACCCCGAGCTGGAGATGCTGCGCTTCCTCACCGAGGCCGGCTTCGACCACATCGCGCGCCTGGAGGGCTGGTACGAGTACTCGGGCGAGCTCATCACCGCGACCCTCGGCGTGCTGCAGGACTTCGTCCCGGGCGCGCGCGACGGCTGGGACCTGTGCCTGGACGCGCTGGGCGCCGGCCGCGGCTCGGAGGTCATCGAGCAGCTGCGCGAGCTCGGCCGGGTGACGGGGCGCATGCACACCGCGCTGGGCTCGTCCTTCCACCCCGACTTCGCGGGGGAGGAGCCCTCGGAGGAGTCGCTGTCGCTGCTGACCGCGACCATCGACGAGCAGATCGAGCGCACGTTCCTGGACCTGCCCCAGGGCCTGGACGACCTCGCGCCGATCATCGGCCGCCAGCAGGAGATCCGCGACCGCCTGCAGATGATGAGCCACACGGGCGTCGGCGGCCGGCTCATCCGCCAGCACGGCGACTACCACCTCGGCCAGACCCTGCTCGGGGCGGACGACCGCTGGATCATCCTGGACTTCGAGGGCGAGCCCGCCAGGCCGCTGCTCGAGCGCCGGCGCAAGCGCTCCCCGCTGCGCGACGTCGCGGGGATGCTGCGCTCCTTCGCCTACGCGGCCAGCGCCGCGGAGCTGCTGCAGGGCGCCACGGTCGACCCGGCCTGGGAGGACGACGCCCGCGCCGCCTTCCTGGAGGGCTACATCGAGGCGGTCGACCCGGCGCTGCTGCCCGCGGGCCAGGCGGCCATCGAGAAGCAGCTCGGCATCTTCGAGCTCGAGAAGGCCGTCTACGAGCTGCGCTACGAGCTCAACAACCGGCCGGACTGGGTCCGCATCCCCGTGGCGGGGATCGCCCGGCTGCTCGAGGAGGACCTGCCGTCATGAGCACCCCACCCACCAGCTCGAGCGCCGACCTGCGCGCGGTCGTCGACCGCGACCTGGCCGAGCCCCACCGCTACCTCGGCGCCCACCCGGACGGCGACGGCGGCGTGGTCATCCGGGCCTACCGCCCCGACGCGACCGCCGTCAGCGCGCGGATCGACGGCGCTCCCGAGCCCGTCGCGCTGCACCAGATCCACCCCGACGGCGTCTTCGAGGGCCGGGCGGGCGGCGTGGAGCTGCCCGTGGCCTACGAGCTCGACGTGGAGTACGCGAGCGGGACCTTCACCCTGCGCGATCCCTACGCGTTCCTGCCCACGCTGGGCGACGTCGACCTGCACCTCGCGGGCGAGGGCCGCCACGAGACGCTCTACGAGAAGCTCGGCGCCCACGTCCTGGAGCACCAGGGCGTGCTCGGCGTGGCCTTCGCGGTGTGGGCGCCCAGCGCCCGCTCGGTCTCGGTGGTCGGCGACTTCAACGGCTGGGACGGGCGCCTGCACGCCATGCGCGCCCTCGGCGCGTCGGGCACCTGGGAGCTCTTCGTCCCCGGCGTCGGGCCGGGCGGCGCGTACAAGTACGAGATCCGCGCGCAGGACGGCTCGCTCGTGCTCAAGGCCGACCCCTACGCGCAGGCCGCGCAGGTGCCGCCGGAGACGTCGTCGGTCGTCCACGCCTCCACGCACGCCTGGCAGGACGACGCCTGGATGGCCCGCCGCACCGAGCGCGGCACGCCGCTGGACGAGCGCGTCTCCATCTACGAGGTCCACCTCGGCTCGTGGCGGCGCGACCCGGAGCGGCCCGAGGAGCTGCTCGACTACGACACGCTGGCCACCGAGCTCGTGGCCTACTGCGCCGACATGGGCTTCACCCACGTCGAGCTGCTGCCGGTCATGGCCCACCCGTTCGCCGGGTCCTGGGGCTACCAGGTGACGGGCTACTACGCGCCCACGCCGATCCACGGCGATCCCGACGCGTTCAAGCGCTTCACCGACACGCTGCACCAGGCCGGCCTCGGCGTGATCCTCGACTGGGTCCCCGCGCACTTCCCCAAGGACGCGTGGGCGCTGGCGAAGTTCGACGGCACCGCGCTCTACGAGCACGCCGACCCGCGCCAGGGCGAGCACCCCGACTGGGGCACGCTCGTCTTCAACTTCGGACGCAACGAGGTCCGCAACTTCC
>CAXUES010000315.1:0-3154 GCA_964250185.1 uncultured Solirubrobacteraceae bacterium
CGTCGCGATGTCGCGGCCCTCGAAGGAGATGCTCCCCTCGGTCGGGTCGAGCAGGCGGGTGAGCAGGCGGGCCGTGGTCGACTTGCCGCAGCCCGACTCCCCCACGAGGCCGAGCGTCTCGCCCTCCATGACGTCGAAGGAGACGCCGTCGACGGCCTTCACCGCGCCGACCTGCCGCGAGAGCAGGCCCGACTTGATGGGGAAGTGCTTCTTGAGGTCGCGGACCTCCATGAGCGCCTTGCCGGTGGTGGTCACTTGGGCTCCTCCGTGGTGGCGGCGACGGGCTGCTCGGCCGCCTCGACGCCCGCGTTGGCCTGCTCGGGCTGCTCCCCGGCGGCCAGGCGGCCCCAGAGCTGGTGGCGCGACTGCTCGGTGAGCAGGCAGGCGACCTGGTGCTCGGCGTGGCCGCTGACGGGCTGCAGCTGCGGGTCCACGCGCGTGTGGGCCTCGCGCACGTAGGGGCAGCGCGGGTGGAAGGCGCAGCCCGACGGGCGGTTGATGAGCGACGGCGGGCGGCCCGGGATCGGGACGAGCTCCTGGTCGCGCGGGGTGTCCAGGCGGGGGATCGACTTGAGCAGGCCCCAGGTGTAGGGGTGCTCGGGCTGGGCGAAGATGGCCTCCTTCGGCCCCTTCTCCACGATGCGCCCGGCGTACATCACCGCGATGTCGTCGGTGACGTCGGCCACGACGCCCAGGTCGTGGGTGATCATCACGATCGCCGTGTCGAGCTCCTGCTGGAGCTTGGCCATGAGCTCGAGGATCTGCGCCTGGACCGTCACGTCCAGCGCGGTGGTCGGCTCGTCGGCGATGAGCAGCTTGGGGTCGTTGCACAGCGCCATGGCGATCATCACCCGCTGGCGCATGCCGCCCGAGAACTCGTGCGGGTAGCCGTCGGCGCGCCGGCGCGGCTCGGGGATGCCGACGAGGCCGAGCATCTCCACGGCGCGGTCCAGGGCCTTGGCCTTCGAGACGTCCTGGTGGGTGCGGACCGCCTCGACGAGCTGCGCGCCGACCTTGTACATGGGGTGCAGCGAGGAGAGCGGGTCCTGGAAGATCATCGACAGCCGGCCGCCGCGGATGGCGCGCAGCTCCTCCTCCGAGGCGGCGAGCAGGTCCACGCCGTCGAAGGTGATGGAGCCGGAGATGTGGGCGGTCTTGGAGCGCGTGAGGCCCATGACCGTCATGGAGCTCACCGACTTGCCCGACCCGGACTCGCCGACGATGCCGAGCGTCTGCCCGGCGTCGACGGAGTAGGAGATGCCGTCGACGGCCCGGACCAGGCCGTCCTCGGACTCGAAGTGGACCTTGAGGTCCTTGACCTCCAGAAGCGCCATCAGCTGTACCTCACGCGAGGGTCGAGGAAGGCGTAGAGCACGTCGACCACGAGGATCGAGAGCATCACCGCCAGGGAGAGGAAGAGCGTCGTCCCCTGCACGATCGGCACGTCGTTGCGCTGGATCGCGTCGAACGACAGGCGGCCGATCCCGGGGATGCCGAAGACGCTCTCCGTGAGGATGGCGCCGCCGACGAGGATGCCGATGTCCAGCCCGAAGACCGTGACGATCGGGGTGATCGCCGAGCGCACGCCGTGGCGGAAGATGACCGCCCGCGGCGAGACGCCCTTCGCCCGCGCCGTGCGGATGTAGTCCTCGCTCATGACCTCGAGCAGGTTCGAGCGCAGCAGCCGGGCGTAGATCGCGCTGAAGGCCGAGGCGAGCACGAGCCAGGGCAGGATCATCGCGTCGAGGTTCTTGAAGAGCCCGTTGGTGACGTCGTAGGTGCCGCGCGGGGGGAAGATCTTGACCACGCCGAGGTCGCTGGAGAAGAGGTACAGCGCGACGAGGCCGAGGAAGTACACGGGCGCCGAGATGAGCACGAGCGAGGAGGTCATCGCGAAGCGGTCCAGGAAGGTCCCGCGGCGCGTGGCCGAGATGATCCCGACGGCGATGCCGGCGGTGAGCCACACGATCGCGGCGCCCACGATGAGCACCAGCGTGTTGGGCAGCGCCCGGAAGATGAGGGTCTTGACCTCGACGTTCTGGCCGTAGGAGCGCCCGAAGTCGAAGTGGCCGAAGAGGTTCCACACGTAGTCGCCGAACTGCTTGTACAGCGGGTCGTCGAGCCCGAGCTGCACGCGGATGGCCGCGATGGAGGCCGGCGTCGCGTTGCGCCCCGCCTTGATCGCCGCGATGTCCGACGTCGGCAGGTAGTTGAACAGCAGGAAGGTGATGATCATCACCACCAGGACCAGGAAGACGGTCCACAGGAGGCGACGGAGGATGTATGTGCCCACGGGCGGTGTGCCTCGCTTGAAGGGGGTGGGGCTCTGGGTCCGACGACGTCCCGGCCCGCTCCCGTGCTGGAGCGGACCGGGACGCGGGTCAGATCGCTACTTGAGCGACGTCCAGGCGAAGTCGACCAGCGTGGAGCTCGGGTTCTGGGCGAGCTGCACGTTCTTGGAGCCGATCACCGTGGTGTTGTCCCAGACGAACGGGACGGCCGGCGCCTGGTCGGTGATCATCTTGTCGATCGCCGCCCACGCCTTGATGCGCTCGTCGCCGACGAGCGTCGAGGCCTTGGTCATCGCCGCGTCGATCGCGGGGTCGTTCAGCTGGGCGAGGTTGTTGTTGCCCTGCTGGCGGATGTTGGAGCCCTTGAACGTCGGGTCCAGCATCGACTGCGGATCGGCGAAGTCCTTGAACCAGCCCGCGGAGCCGCACATGGCGACCTTCTTGGCCGGCACCTGGCACCACTCCGTGTAGACCGCGTCCTGGGGGACCGTGCGCAGGCGGACCTTGAAGCCGAGCTTCTCGAGCTGCGCCTGGGCGACCTGGGCCTGGGACTTGCCCGGGTCCACGTTGGCCGTGATCATCAGGAACTGCTCGTTGCCGGTGTACTTGCCCGACGGGTAGCCGGCCTTCTTCATGTACTCGGCGGCGAGCTGCGGGTTGCCGGAGGGGTTGGCCATGTAGTCCTGGCCCTCGCCCTTGGCGCCACCCGCCTCGTCGAAGCCGGGGACTCCCGGCGGGATGAAGTGCGTCCCGATCGGGCCGACGAACTTGCCACCGCGCGCGAGGCGGGCGGCGTTGCGGTCGAACACGGCCAGGATCGCCTTGCGGACATCCAGGTTGTCGAACGGCTTGATCGTCGTGTT
>CAXUES010000316.1:0-3090 GCA_964250185.1 uncultured Solirubrobacteraceae bacterium
CGGCACGGCGGCCCTGGCCGTGCACGAGGACCCCGCCCGGCCGCCGGACGACCCGGCCCTGGAGGTGCTCGCGCTCGCGCCGCTCGTCCGCTCCCCCGCCCGCGTGGCCTCGCGGGTCCGCGCGCACGTCGCAGGCGCGCTGGACCCGCTGCGCACCCGCTGCGTCCGCTCCGCGCCGGCCGACGCGCTCTTCGCCGCCCTGGCCCTCGCCCGCGCCGGGGCGATGCTCGGCGACGCCGCGGTGGCGGCCGACGCCGACCGCGCCGTGGCCACGACGGTCGGGCGGCTGGACCGGGCCCCGGACGCCCCGGGCCTGCGCGACGGCCTCGCGGGCCTCGGGGCGACGCTGCTCGCGCTCTCGCGCTCCGAGCGCGACGGCGCGGAGTCGGCGCTGCTCATGGCGCGCACCCTGCCGCGACGCGACGTGGCGGGTGAGGGAGGGCCCCCTGGGGGGTAGTGGGCCGGGCATGGACCGACGGACGCAGTACATCCTCATGCTCGTCGCGGCGCTCATCATCGGCGCGGCCATCGGGATCCTCACCTGAACACCTGACGAGGGCGGCCACCGAGGTGGCATGACATGACGTCCAGGAGGGCACGAAGCCTCTCCCCGACCCGCTGGACCGACCGCGCCAAGGAGAGACTGCGATCACCGCCTCGAGCCACCCGGCCGTCCTCGTCGACGACCTGCAGAAGCACTACGGCGACGTCCACGCCCTTGACGGCATCAGCTTCGAGGCGCCTCCGGGGGAGGTCTTCGGGCTCCTGGGCCACAACGGGGCCGGGAAGTCCACGACCATCCGCATCCTGACGGGCCGCGCCCGTCCGACCGGCGGGCACGCCGAGGTCCTCGGCCACCGGGTGCCCGACGACCTCGAGGCGGTCCGCGGTGACATCAACCTCGTCGCGGAGAGCCCGACGGTCTACATGCGGGCGAGCGCCCGGGAGAACCTCGAGCTCTTCTGCAGGCTCTACGGGCTGCCCAAGTCCCGGGCGCACGACGTGCTGGAGCGCGTCCGCCTGACCCAGGCCGAGAAGCGCAAGGTCAAGAGCTACTCCACGGGCATGAAGCAGCGCCTGCTGCTCGCCCGGGCGCTGCTCAACGAGCCGAAGGTGCTCTTCCTGGACGAGCCGACCCGCGGCCTGGACCCGCAGTCGGCGCGGGAGCTGCACACGATCGTCCGCGACCTCTCGCAGGAGGGGACCACGGTCTTCATCACCACGCACGACATGGCCGAGGCCGACGAGCTCTGCCACCGCGTCGCCTTCCTGGCCGACGGGCGCATCTCCGCGCTGGACACGCCCCAGGCGCTCAAGCTGCGCCTGGGCGGCGTGCCGCAGGTCGACGTGGTCCTCGACGACGGCGAGGAGCGCCAGCTCACGCTCTCCGAGCCGCGCGACGCGCGCGAGCTCTCCGAGCTCGTCGACGCCGAGCGCGTGCGGACGATCCACTCGCGCGAGGCCTCCCTGGCCGACGTGTTCATCGAGATCGCCGGGCGGCCGCTGGACGACACCGACGACGACGACCGGGACGAGCAGGAGGGCGGGCGATGAACCTCCGGCGCATCCTGGCCATCCTCGGCAAGGACCTCAAGGACGCCTCCCGCGACGGCCGCGTCGGGATCCTGCTGCTGCTGCCGATCGTCATGGCCGTGTTCTTCAACGCGACCACGCCGAAGGAGGGCGAGCTCCCCAACACCACCGTGGTGCTCGTGCAGGGCGGCGCGCAGGGCCTGGGCACGCAGCTCAAGAAGGCCGCGGAGCGCACCGCCGACCTGAAGATCCGCCGGGCCGGCAGCGAGCGCGAGGCCCGCGACATGCTCGACGACGACCGCGGCGACTTCGCGGTCATCGGGCAGGGGGTGGAGGAGGGCGAGCCGGCCCGCGCGACGGTCCTGCTGCCCGACGGCGCCGGCGCCACCGCGACGGCCGTCGTCTCCAACGTCTCCAACGCCGTGGCCGCCGCGGCGGGCCGCCAGCCCCCGAGCCAGGTGCGGGTGGAGAGCTACGCCATCGACGCCGCCACGCAGAAGCCGGCCGACGTGATCGACCGCAAGGAGCTGACCATCGGGATCCTGATCGTGACGCTCGCGGGCCTCGTCGCGCTCGTGGCCGTCCCGATCCAGACCGCCGAGGAGCTGGAGACCGGGACCTTCGGGGCGTTGCGCCTCGCGGCGTCGGGCCCCGAGATCTTCCTGGCCAAGGCGCTGGCGGGGCTGGTCTACGGGGTGGTGTCGCTCATCCTGATCGTGCGGCTCACCGACCTCAGCCCGGACGAGCCGCTGCTCTTCTGGGGCGCCTCGGTCGGGCTGCTGGTCAGCCTGGTGGGCTTCGGCATCCTGCTCGGCCTGCTCTCGCGCAACGCCACGGCGATCAACACCTACGGCACCTTCCTGCTCTTCCCCATCGTCGGCGCGGCGGTCGGGGTGCTGTTCGTGGAGGACGGGCCGCTGAAGGTGCTGCTGGACGTGCTGCCCTTCAGCCAGGCGACGAAGCTGCTCTTCGACGGGCTCTCCCCGGAGCGGCCCTTCGACGCGGGCCTCGTCTCGTGGGCGGTGCTCGCCGCGTGGACGGTGGCGGGCTACGTGCTGCTCACCCGCATCGCCTCGCGCCGGGAGGTGTGAGCGGCCGCGCATGCCCCGGGCCGACGCGACATCCACCGAGGAGCGGGCGATCCTCGTCGAGGGGCTGACGGCGCGCGACGCCGACGGGCGCGTCGTCGCGCGAGAGCTGTCCTTCGAGGTCGCCCCGGGCGAGGTCGTCGGCCTGGTCGGCCGCGACGCGGCCGCCCGCTCGACCGTCCTGCGGGCCATCCTCGCCCAGGTGCCCGCCGACGACGGGCGCATGCGCGTGCTCGGCCGGCCGTACTCGCAGATGGAGGACGGCACCCGCCGCGTCGGAGCCTTCCTCGGGTGGGGCGGCGACCTCGACCGGCGCGCCCGCGACCACGTGCGCCTGGCCGCCGCCGTGGCCGGCGCGGGCGCCGACCGCGTCGACGCGGTCCTGGAGGAGGCAGGGCTCGCGGAGCGGGGCGCCACCCGCCTGCGCCACCTGCCCGCGAGCGCCCGCCAGCGCCTCGGCGTCGCCGTG